>JAPYRO010000098.1:3526-4892 GCA_029941095.1 Dehalococcoidia bacterium | reverse complement strand
GATAATTGCCACTGGTGAAAAACTGTCAGGATTTGCTCCCCTGATTCGGGTACCAGTCACTGCAATTTCTTCTATCTCCTCCTGAGCAATAACAGTTTGCAGGCCGCCACTTAATAGGTAGCCCCCAAATGCAAGAATTAGGTACTTTAAATAACCTTTCATAACCTCTCCCGTAAGGAGTTTGCTAGCGCACACCCCATTTTTTTAATATAGATATTTAAGGCAAAAAAATGCGACGAAAAGCTAATTTTTCGTCACATCCTTATGGATGCGAATAATAAGGGGATTCGGACGTTAAGTCCAGCAAGTCCCTTAATAGTACAAAATTCTTAATTGATTGAATTTTAAGGCATAGTTTCCAAACAAAGGACAAATCATTTTAAAAAGAGGACTATATTTGCTCAAGAATTCGAGCAAATGCTCAATGGTTCCTAAATTAGCGAAGAATCTGCAGGACAGTGTTAATTAACAACCGACAAAAATCGTCGCTTACAAGAGGGGGCTCTGGAGTATTCTGCGTGGAATGGATTAACGGAATGAGATAATTTACTCGGAAACTCCAGTTTTTCTTTATCTGTCAGACTAAAATTGTCTAAACTTTCCACTCAAAATAAACGGGAGAAATTATGCCAAGGCTCAAAGAAGTCC
Organism: Dehalococcoidia bacterium; assembly: GCA_029941095.1. GTDB lineage: Bacteria > Chloroflexota > Dehalococcoidia > UBA6926 > UBA6926 > UBA6926. Next base: position 4,244 of record JAPYRO010000098.1, on the reverse strand, counting down.
CAAAGAACAAGGCTAACGCTTACATCAACAAATATTACGATGCACTATTTGGCGATAGGGATCCAGCACAGGAGCCGGGCACAGCAACTGGTACTCCGGGTAATTGGTGGACGGTTTTTGCATTAGTGCCCTACATTTTCGAACATGCCACCAAACACTTTGGGATGTTTGGGATGTTTGCTGATAAAAGTGTCAGTCAGCTTGATGGAGTTACAAGAGAGTTAGGAATAATGCGTGCCGGCTACACTCAGGGGAGTCAGTTTGTATTTTCACAACATTGTAAGGCCGCGCGCCGTTTTGGTATCAGCGATGAAAAAATCGCAGCGATACCCTACTGGGAGGTTTCACCTATTTTTGATGAGAAAGAACGTGCTGTTCTAGCCTGGACCGACGCGCTAATTTTGCAAGGCGGCCGTGCGTCCGACGAATTATTTGAAGCTTTGCACTCTCATCTATCTGACGAAGATATACTAGAACTAACTTATCACGTTATGGGATACAACTTGCATGCCGTCTGTTGTAAAGCTCTGCGTTTGGAGTATGACGATGTTCCTGAACGCATTTGCGAGGTACCAGTTCCAGCTGCTGGTGAGGTTGCTGATTGGGCAGGTAAGGCTTGGTCAGAATGAATCTGTGCTGATAAGACTCTTAAATCTTGAAATTAATCCGACAGGCCGACTAAATCGTTATAGGCTTGAAAGGTGAGCCTTGTTGGAGG
>JAPYRO010000098.1:1313-3426 GCA_029941095.1 Dehalococcoidia bacterium | reverse complement strand
GCTTCATCTAAACCATGTGTAGCTCTAGTATCAGTACGAGCCATAATCAGAAACTCTTTAGACTGGCGCGAGCGCACTGCCATCCCTATTTTGCTAACAGCCTCCTCCAAAGTTACCACTTGCTTTTTATCCATATGACCACAGCGCTTGGGGCTGACTTGATCCTCGAGCTGAATACTCTGTACACCGGCCTGTTCGTAGGCATTTACCAGGCGTGCTACGCTGTGCTCGCCTCCATAACCATTGTCTCCATCAGCAATAAGAGGTGTATCACCTACAGCTGCTACGATTTGCCGAGCACGCTCTGTCATTTCAGATGCTGTGACTAGGCCAATATCAGGTTTTGCCAGCATAGAACCAGATACACTGAATCCTGAAAGATAGAGCGCTTCAAATCCAGCTTGTTTCGCGATGAGCGCTGAAAGCGCATCGAAGGTGCCCGGAATAAGGAGAGACTTTTTAGACTTCAATAATGTACAAAGCCTATCGCCAGAGGGGTCAGAAAAAGAAGTGGTGTTTCCCAAAAGGTTTCGACATCCCGGTATAGTGGTTTATGTAGATCTGTATATTAAGGCGTTGTACTTATCCAATATCTTTTGGAATTAGAATTACTTTTTGTATTTAGAAAATAGAAAGCCTGGGTATAGAGTTATCCGCCATTATGTAGCTGTATTTAAGGAGATAATAAAGCTTTTGCGGACACGCTTAACGAAACCTCACTTTTACCTGGAGCCGCTGTGGGTGCTTCGAATTGGGGATTATCAGGTTGGGCTGATTCCATCATTGCCATCCTCGGCTGGAAAAAACCGGGATTTCTATTACCGTTAATTGTAACTTCCACGAGGCTTGCGGAACTTTTATTTAACAATTCGGCTGTTTCGTCAGCTCTGCTTTGCAATTTTTCTAACGCAATTGACAACAGTGAATCTGAAGTTTGATCAAACGTCTCCCCGGACAGGCTGTAATTTAATCTGTTTATCTCCAAGCCCATAGATTGTAACTGACCTACTGTTTCCAACAGCACGTCACTATTTTTGCTGCTTAGTTGCAAGCCTTGCTGCGCACGCCATATCGGGTTTTGGATATCATCACGCAAAGGCCTGCCAGGTCGGAAAATATACATGTAATACTGACCAGTTGAATAATCAATTTCCGAAATGGCTTCTACTATCTCAAGAGTGCTTGCCATTTTTGCATTAACGTCATTTTGTAAAGCAATCTTGTCTCTGCCTTGGGCTGAATATGCTAGTGCCGCATTTAGCGTGTCCTGTTCAACACTTGTTTGCTCGGTTACGCTCAGATTTAATAATAACTGACCGGAGTCAAGATCAGTTAAATCAAAAGGATTCTGTGTAAAGCCAGAAGTTGAAGCTAAGGTAAATAAAAGACTAGAAACGAAAACGCTAAGTTTAATTATAGTCATAGCTATCTTAGAAAAGTACTTGGATGTGGATTGATAAAAAATTCATTGATACATGAAATTGATGATTAATACTAGTGTTGATTAAATAGGCAATTCTCGGAATTCTGCAGATGCAAAAGCTTTATTTCCAGAATGCTAAGTTTGTTAATGTCGTAACTAAATATCTGAGAGCTGAGTGATGCCGTGCTCTGATCAGGAGCCCCAAGAGGACTAGCATTAGGTTGAAGAAGACTGGTCACCTTTAAGCCAAGTTCTATGTTATAAATTCGCGACTAATAAAAGCTCCGGAGGAGACATTATGTCACGGTATATTTTTTCTAGCTTTCTGCTGCTAAGCCTGTTCAGCATAAACGCTTTTACCGCTGAAACCTGCGATCCGAACGGGGAAATTCAATTTATCTGCGGCCCCATAAATCCAGAAGATTTGTATCAGATTCCGGACACACCTTGGGTTATTGCTTCCGGCAGGGTATCTGATGTTGATGGACCAATCTACGCAGTGAATATTGGTGATTATAGCCATCGCATCATATTTCCGGAAAATGCCTCGTTGCCGGAACAAGACACTATCACCTATCAAGACTGTCCGGGCCCAAACACCAGTACTTTTCAACCCCATGGTCTTACCCTGCGGGAAGGAAGGGGGGGTATGCATACCTTATACGTAGTTGGCCATGGCGAACGCGAAGC
>JAPYRO010000098.1:0-1213 GCA_029941095.1 Dehalococcoidia bacterium | reverse complement strand
CCAGTAGGATTTAATGTAGACAATGTACGCTGGGGGAATGATGGAAATATAGTCGTAGCCGGTCACGTTACGCGTTGCGATGATTCCAGTGCCTGTGAGCTAGCGGTTGCTCGAGTTGCAAAGGTGAATCCGGCCACGCTTAATGTGCAGCAACTTGTAGACTACAAGGGGAATGATTTTTTCAAGCTGGGTACAGTTGCTATCGAAGTGGGCAATGAAATCTGGGTTGGAGGTATACGAGGGAGTCTTGGCATTGCTAGGTTCCCCAAATGAAAGTTGTTATGTCTATTGACCTAAATAGCAAAAACAGGATGAGTAAAAAATGATTATTGTTAATTTACAACTTAAAGCGAACCCCGAGACATTAGCTGAATTCATGGATTGGTTCGCGGCTATATTGACTGATACGAGGAATTATGAAGGATGCAGTGAGGTTAACTTTTGTGTGAATCATACCGGAGAAGACGATATTGAGGTGATATCAAAGTGGGACTCGAAAGAGAGCTACGACGCTTACCTTCAATGGCGCGAAGATTCTGGCCTTTTGGCTGAATTACCAGAATGGCTCGCGAGCGAGCCTGTTTTCAGGTTTTTAGAGGTGCAGGAAGTTTACTAACGGGTTTCACTAGTCTTAGCCTTGCTGTAAAAAGTTATGACAAATGTACTCTTATTAGCCTTAGCCTTGGCTTTACTCCAAATAGTACTGTTACCTGTATTTCTTAATTTTATTTTACTGGACAAAGAGCAATACAAGGCAAATGTGCGTTATCTCTTGTCAAATAGAGACGAACCCATACAGACGCCTGTGCCTGTGCAACGCGTTTCGAGAGCGGCTACCAACTTACAGGAGACCTTGCCACTATTTCTGGCCCTAGTAATACTTGGAATAATTGCAGGGCAAGATTTAGTAGCTTTCGGATATTCTTGGCTGGCTCTGAGGGTCGCTTACCTTCTGTGTTATTCGTACGGTATTGAAAAAACCAGATCTCTTATCTGGATAGCTTCAGTCATCGTATTGGTTATGATGGCTTTGAAATTTGTTTAATTACTTTTTTCCTAGAACTTGCCTTTTTGCTGTTTTGTGGTTTAGATAGAAACCGAGTAGCTAATTCCCCTCAGAGGTCATCATGGGTCGTCTGAGTTATTTTAAGTCGGAGGTTAATTATGGAAACTGGAGGATGTTTGTGTGGATCGATACGCTATAAATTTGAAC
>JAPYRO010000097.1:3680-5008 GCA_029941095.1 Dehalococcoidia bacterium | reverse complement strand
TCTATATGCTCCTCAGACTCCACCAGTATGCCTCGGTCGGCACCAAGTGCCAGTGCAGTCCTGATCTGTTCCTGGCAATTCCCTGGCCCAATAGATACGGCAATAATTTCGTCTTCAATACCAGCTTCTTTCAGGCGAATTGCTTCCTCTACTGCAATTTCGCAAAACGGATTTATCGCCATCTTGGCATTTGCCAAGTCGATCCCAGAATTATCGGACTTCACCCGAACTTTTATATTAGCGTCAACTACCCGCTTTACACCTACAAGAATTTTCATGGATTCCCTAATCCGTACACTGACAAACGAATAACTAAAGAAAGGTTTTAAGATTCAAGGACTAGTAGTCTAAAAAAGCGGCTAATAATGACGTTTTTGCCCAGCAAGGTCAACCAAGCACAAGCTCAGTTTTGTGCCTCTAGCCACCTAGTTCAAAAAACTCGCGATTGCTCCAAACACCGAAAAGCGAGCCTTTGTGATCTCCATTCTCAACGCATAAATCCACTAGCCTGTAAAATACTGAACGGTTTATTAAGGCTTTGAGTCCGTTTCGAACATGGACTGTCGGGTGTGGTGCTTCCCTTTCCAAATCGGTTTTCGCAGAAACAGCATGTTTCCGGTCGACCACAAAAATATCCCCGGTATTTGTAGTAAAGGTAATAACTTGTTCACGACCTGACCCATTAACATCCATCTGGTTTACAATAAAAGGGCAATCTTCAACCTTTATACGGACCTTCTCAACCGGAGTTACCAGGTAATAGTGTTGGTCATCATCAAGCCTTAGAATAGCGGCAAACAGGTTTACCATAGCCTGCCTCCTTATGGGCCGGCCCTCATGAATCCAGGAGCCATCTTTGGCAATAAGCATATCCATATCGCCACAGAAAGGGGGATTCCAAAGATGAACCGGGGCTGGTCCTCGCTGCTTTATGCGAGAAACAAGCGAAAACGGGTCTATTACAGATTTTTCGCTACGAGATTTGGAAGAAGATTCTGAAATAAGGTTTTCCCCCTCGTTTCCAGGCATGCATACGGAAACCTTCCTATCTGCATCTAAATTGGTCGAGTAATTCCCGTTTTACATGCCACTACGCATCCTATTATTAGTGGCGATAAACGGCACAATGGTACACTCACTATCAAAGTCGAATTTAAATTATGTCAGAACTTATATCTAAATCAGGATTTGCCGATCTATTTGTAGATGATACCCCATTACTAGACGTTCGTTCTCCCAATGAGTTTAACCGTGGCGCTTTCCCAAATGCTACTAATTTACCGTTGCTGACTGATAATGAACGAGTCGCAATTGGTATTCGTTATAAG
>JAPYRO010000097.1:0-3580 GCA_029941095.1 Dehalococcoidia bacterium | reverse complement strand
TAATTTACCGTTGCTGACTGATAATGAACGAGTCGCAATTGGTATTCGTTATAAGGATGCAGGCCAGAAAGCTGCCATCGCATTGGGCTATGAGCTAGTCAACACAGGCAAAAAACAAACTCGGTTGGAAAATTGGCAAAATTATTTAGTTAAAAACCCAACCGCCCTACTTTATTGCTTTCGTGGCGGTTTACGTTCCTCCATTGTTCAGCAGTGGCTCGACGGAGCTGGTTTTGCTATAGCCCGAATAGATGGCGGTTACAAAGCTATGCGGCACTTCCTTATCAACACTATTGATAAAGTCGCAAATCCGGACAATATTATTACCCTTGCTGGGAAAGCTGGTAGCGGCAAAACGCATCTTCTTAACAAGCTTCGTTATAGCGTTGACCTGGAAGGTTGTGCTCGACATCGTGGCTCTGCATTTGGCGGGCGGGTGGAGCCACAGCCAACCCCCGTTAATTTTGAAAATTATATATCGATTGAATTTCTAAAATTACCTTTCCCAAAACCCAACAAGTTATTTTTAGAAGATGAAAGCCGTTCTATCGGAACTGTATCCATTCCAAATAGCTTGCATAAAGCCATGAATGAAGCACCACTAGCCTATATTGAGGAATCATTAGATTCCAGGGTAGAGACCATACTGAACGATTACATTATTTCGAATTATCTTGAATATGAACAATTCGCTCCAACAGACGCTAAGAATCAATTCTCAAAATCGTTACTAGCTAGCCTAGACAGAATACGACGTAGATTGGGGGATGAAAACTACAGCCATCTCCGAAGGATCATGGTAAAAGCTTTGACGAGCAAAACTAATGATGAGGCTCACCCTTTTCATTCCGAATGGATTCGTTATCTTCTTAAGAATTATTACGATCCTATGTATGAATACCAGCTAGATAAAAAACTACACCGTGTAATTTTTCGTGGTGATAAATACGAGTTCTTAGAATGGGTAAAACAAATAGAAAAGAACAAATAAATTCTGTGCCAATATCTCGTTTCCAAATAGATTCACTGCTCAGCGCGTTTGACCAAGACCAAACTCTATTAACGCCAAACCACCGTAGCGCAAAAGTAATCATGCAGGCCTATGCCAATAAAAAGAAGGTTGGCGAGGTTTGGTCGCGCCCTCAGGTATTCGCTATAGATATCTGGTTACAGCAACTTTGGACCAAATTATCAATGAACGGCATCGAACCATTCTGCAAGCTACAAATACTTGACAGCTTCAGTGAGCAATGTGTCTGGACAGAGCAATTGAAAGCCAGTGCTGAAAAATATCCACTGCTCAACATACAAGAAACTGCAGCGGCAGTTTCACATAGTTACCATATTTATAATCAATGGTTTCTATTTGAAAAATTAAAGCCCAGGGATTCCAAGTATTCACAGAATTTTTCTGCTTTTCTATATTGGTCGCAACGCTATAAATCTTTATTAGAAAAACATAAATTAATTGGATTATCTGACGCAATATTGATTCTTATACCTAGCCTCCATGAACTTGTCCGATTCCTTCCTTCACGTGTGTTACTAGTTAACTTTAGCGATCCACCTCCGCTCTACGCCAGGTTAATTGGGACCTTGGAAGACGTCATCGAACTGAGTTATCACACACGGAATACTCCTGACATATCGTCTAAAACAACACCTAATGAGTGGCAACCGAATCTTAACAGCGTAAAACGACTACAATTTCCTAACTTGGACACCGAGATTCGTGCCTGCGTCAGATATTCACTTGAACGCGTCAGAGTGAACGAAATCGAACATGTAGGTATCATTATCGATCATGAAAAAGAGCACGACTTTCTTTTTTGGAAGGAGTTTAACAGGCAGATAAGCCATAGGAATAACGACCTTTCTCCAACCAAAGCCCAATACTTTAATACCTTCAGTAGTGCGCAATCACTAGCAGATGTAAAATCTATAGAGCTCGCACTTAGCTTCCTTGAATTAAACCAGACTCGAATAGAAACACAGAAATTCTGTCATTTACTACAGTGCCACCAATTCGCCTTAGGAGACAAAGAACTATCAGCTCGAATTAGCCTTGAATTGCTCCTACGTAATAACTTTTCTAGCACCACACGATTAGGACATCTCCAATCGGTAATGCAAAGAGAAGGAAAGCCTTACTATTGCCCCCACCTATCCACCCTGTTAACCAAGTTTTCGGAACTCTCTCGCCGCCCCAGGAAATTTTTGTCGTTAAGCGCCTGGGCACAACTTTTTACTCGACAGTTGGAGCTCATAGGTTGGCCGCGCTTTGAATCAGAAGATTATTTGCAATGGCAAAAATCTCTTTATCAACTTAGCAGTACTTCGGCCATAGTAGGAGAACTCGACATTACTGGCGCTTTGCGTCAGCTTAGATCATTGCTTTACCAGACCCCTCGACGAATCGTATTTAACGATGAGCTACAAATATCATTGGTCAGCCTCGATGAAGCCTTGGATTTCGATTTCGACTCTCTTTGGTTTATATCCGCAGATGATCAGCGATTGCCCTGTAGTATAAGTCCTGATACTTTTCTGCCGCTCTCAATACAACAAGAATACGGCATGCCCCGCAGTAGTTATAAGTTACAGCTAGAGCAAGCTAATTTAACCTTAACCAGACTTCAGCGAAACACGCATGAATTTATTCTTAGCCATCACAAATATGAGGGCGATCTTGAAATTCGACCGAGCCCTCTTTCCCGCACTATACCTCTCTCTCCGGTACCTGATATTGGTAGCACAAACAACCTTACAAACCCATTAACCCCAGTCGAATTCGAGTACGTTCAGGAGCCATTATGGTTACCATTAACCAGCGTAATAGGGACTGGAGGCACAAGCTTGCTCTCCAATCAATCCAACTGCCCTTTTAAGGCGTTTGCAACCCACCGATTAGGAGCTCAAAAGTTACCAAATCTACAGCCCGGTCTGGACGCAATGAATCGTGGAAGCGCCCTGCACCTGGCTCTCGAGAAACTAAGCACCAAACTTAACCATCAAGAAAAAATACTCGAAAGCTCAGCGGTCATAAGACAAAAGTTTATTGATGAGAGTATAGAGCCAGCTATCGAGCAAATGCATAAGCAACATCCAGACGTTATGACCCCAACTTTTTCGAATTTGGAAAGAATCCGCCTCTCTAACCTGTTAAACAGTTTTCTCGAATTCGAACTAAGTCGATCTCCTTTTCTGGTCCATGAAACAGAACAACAAATAACATGGGATCACTCTCTGCTTTCACTTAATTTTAGAGTTGATCGGATTGACAAATTAAACGATGGCTCCCTAGTGTTGATTGATTACAAATCGGGGAAAAAATCTTCTTACCGCTGGTTCGACGATAGACCCGACGATCTTCAATTGCCGCTTTACCAATTAGCCATCGGGTCAAACATTGCTCATATTAGCGGCGCATTTATATATCAAGTAAATATTGAAGAAGTCACTTTAGCAGGAGCTACAGATAAAGAGGACCTTCACCCAGATATTAAGCCCCTTGCACAAGTGCGGTTATTCGACGGCACTTGGACTGACTTGCAGGAGCGATGGAATATTATTGTTCTCG
>JAPYRO010000096.1 GCA_029941095.1 Dehalococcoidia bacterium | reverse complement strand
GCTCGTAATAGACCAATCCCATCTACGTTGCTCGCGGCAACAACTTCAGCAAGATCCGGCTCAGCGAGATTAACATAAATATTAGTTCTTGTTTTCAAATTAGATGCATCTAAGTATTCGTCTACCTGAACAGAAGCATCCGGAATCGCTCCTTTGTAAACTCTTCCGGAGGAACCATCAACTGTTATTATTTCTCCGCTAGCGAGTTGCTCAGTGGCAATACCAGTTCCAACTACACAGGGGATTCCTAACTCTCGAGATATAATTGCGGCATGTGCGGTCCGTCCGCCTTGATCCGTTACTATCGCAGAAGCTCTTTTCATCGCAGGAACAAAGTCAGGGGTAGTCATTTCCGTAACTAGGATATCTCCTTGTTGAATACGATCTAGGTTACCCATATCATCATTCTCAACAATTACTACACGGCCGGAAGCTGCTCCTGGACTAGCGGGAGCCCCCGACAAAAGGAGTGGGTATTCGTTCTCATCAACTTCTAAGCCAGCGGTGCTGCCATTATTTTCAGTTAGAGTAGTTATAGGCCGTGTCTGAATTATATAAAATTTTCCATCCTGGTATGCCCATTCAATATCCTGCGGGCTATTATAAGCTTTCTCAAGCCCTAGACCCAGTTCCACGATCGATTGAATTTGGCTATCATCTAATTTATTTGAGTTCGCCTGTTCATTTAAAATCTCCACTCTTTTATTCAAATCATCCCGGTTAGTAGAATCCATATTACGCACGAGCATCCAAGTTTGGGGAACATGTTGACGATTTGTGACACTTAATGATGATTTATCAATCATGTAAGTATCAGGAGTTATCTCTCCAGATACAATTCCTTCTCCTAGTCCATATATTGCTTCTACCAATACTTTCCCTCTATCACTGGTTGTGGGTTCCACGGTAAACATCACCCCAGAGATTTCCGACTGGACCATGCGTTGAACCGGCACAGCTATCCCAACTGAAAGTTGATCGAAATTTTGTTCTTCTCTATAAAAAATAGCTCTGGCTTCAAAAAGGCTAGCCCAGCAACCTTTGACAGCGTCAATCACTTGATCAATTCCATCTACATTAAGATAAGTACTTTGTTGGCCTGCAAAAGATGCATCAGGCAAATCTTCAGCAGTAGCGGATGACCTTACAGCTACTAGGCCTTCTCCCATAAATTTATAAGCTTCCTCAATTTTTACCTCAACAGCTTTAGATAATGGAGCCGAAATTATTAAGCTTTGAATTTCACTTGCTTTAGTCCCTAGCAATTTAGAATTATTTACATCTAAGTCAATCAATAATGCCTTGATCTTATCTTCCAAATTTGAGTCAGTTAAGAATTTTCTGTATGTGGATACGGTAATTACGAACCCCGGAGGAACCGGGACACCGTTCTGAGTCATTTCACCTAGGTTTGCACCTTTTCCACCAGCTATATCGATATCTTTGGCATATAAGTCTTTAAACCAAAGAATCTCCGCATTTTGTTTATCAAAATCGTTTCGGGATTCGTTTTCCGTGCTTCTAGTCGTATCCGACTTCTTAGCCATCCACACTCCTCCGTTTCTTAGCGACTACGACAAGCGCATCGAAAAGTATATTAGCCCCCAGGCCAGCAAAAAGATTATACCATTCAAATAGCCTAATGTCGGAATATTAGAGTACTATTAAATATCTATTTGAAATATAAAGCACCCGTAATTTAAGTAAATATCAAACTAATCTGGCTCATAATAAACGCCTTGCATAGAGTCAGGCAATAATTTAGCTATTGAAAGCATGATTTCTTCAGATAAATCTTTAAGTTCGATATTTCTTTCCCCAATTATGATCGGGCTGCCAAAAATAACAGTCAACGGCTGTCTTTTAAATAGAAACCATAGATTAATTTTATACTTATTAGATCCAATAATGGCAACAGGCTGTATTGTCGCGTTGGATTCAATAGCCAAAAATGCTGCACCGGGTTGCCCGCGCAGAAGTGCCCCTTTTTGGCTTCGCGTTCCTTCTGGGAAAATACCTACAGCGGCACCAGCATTCAGGTATTGAAGAGCACTATCTAAAGAGCTTTTTGCTATTTTCCCTCTATCTATAAAAATAGTCCCATAAGCTTTGAATAAAGCTACTACCCATCTCGGAGCATGTTCTACAATTTCTTTTTTTGCCAAAAAAATGATTTGCCTAGGGTAAACTGCAGAAATGACCGCAGGGTCAATATTATCCATATGGTTAGACACAACTAAGATCGGGCCATCGGCAGGTATATTTTTGAGTCCTTTAACTGAAATTCGAAAAAAAAGATTAACCAAACCTCGGACTATTGGGATAATATATTTATAGGATCGGGTCTGGGCAGTCATTTGCATTTCACTTTAATATAATGTACCTGTAATCACTATTTAGAATATTACTAGAATACAAGGTATTTTTAACAAAACATAGTAACAACTTAAGATAGAATGGTAACAATAATATGACTGATCACATACTAGTAGCGGTAGCTTGGCCGTACGCAAATGGACCACTGCATCTAGGGCACATCGCAGGAGCCTATTTGCCAGCTGATATTTTTGCTAGATATAACCGAATAATCGGAAACAAAGTTCTTATGGTGTCTGGAAGCGACAGTCATGGAACTCCCATAACCATAAGGGCGGATGCTGAAAATACAACACCCGAAAAAATATTTTCGCGATATCACAAAGATTTTCAAGAATCTTGGAAGGGCCTTAATATATCTTGGGATTTGTTTACAACTACCGATACTGAAAATCACCACGAAATCTCACAACGTTTCTTTACGAATTTTTTCAATAACGACTTGCTTTACGAGGCTACCGCAAGCCTCCCATACAGCATCAAAGAAAAACGATACCTTCCTGATCGTTATATTGTGGGAACATGTCCAAATTGTGACTCAGAAAATGCAAGAGGGGATCAATGCGAGGACTGTGGCCGAACTCTTGATCCCCAGGATTTAATTAACCCCAGATCCATAACAGATGGTTCTGTACCAGAATTCCGGGAACGGACTCACTTTATGTTTAGGTTATCAAAATTTGAAAATGATCTTAAGGAATGGTTAAAAGATAAGGAATTCTGGCGACCAAACGTCCTTAACCAAACCAACGGATTACTAGAACAAGGATTAAAAGATAGAGCAATTACGAGAGATCTTTCTTGGGGAATTAAAGTACCTGTCGATGGTTGGGAAGATCGTCGAATCTATGTGTGGTTTGAAGCAGTAATAGGTTATTTATCTGCTTCAATCGAATGGGCAAAAGAAATTGCTAAAGAACCCGATAAATGGAAGGATTGGTGGAATAAGGATTCTAAAAGCTACTACTTCATAGGTAAAGATAACATTCCTTTTCATACAATAATATGGCCAGCGATGCTCATGGGCTACGATGAAGATTTACCTCTTCCACACAACGTTCCTTCAAACGAATTCCTAAACTTGGAATCTGGCCAATTTTCCACGAGCCGAAACTGGGCAGTGTGGGTAACCGATTATCTGTCTCGTTATGACGCAGATCCATTACGATACGTCTTATCAGCTACTATGCCTGAAACATCTGATTCTGAATTTACTTGGAGAGATTTCGTAAGAAGAAATAATAACGAGTTGGTCGGAACGTATGGAAATCTAGTTCACCGTACATTAACGTTTCTTCAAAACAATTTTGACGGCGTAGTACCAGACGTCGAAATACAAGAATCGAGTAACAAATTAATAGAAGAATCAAATAAAGCATTAATAACATCAGGAGAGTATTTGAGCTCATGCGATTTTAGAGCGAGCCTGCGAACAGCTATGGATTTATGTCAGAAAGGGAACAAATTCCTTGATGAACGAGAGCCCTGGAAAGCGATCAAAGAAGACAAAAATCACGCGGCAGAAACAATGTTTACAATGTTAACTGTAATTTCAGCGCTGAAAATACTTTTTTACCCATTCTTACCAGAAAGTTCTCAGAATCTGCATGGTTACCTTGGAGAAACGGGTTTAGTAGAATCGAACGGATGGGAATTAAACACTCCAGTATCAGGGAATAAACTGCCTAAACCTAAGCCCCTTTTCAAGAAACTTGATGAAGAAAAAGTGATACTCGATGAAACACAAAGAATGAACAAAGGTAATTAACTAATAAACTTGGGAGATTTTTACTTTGAATGGTCAATTTTCTTTTTTGGATCCAGTGCAAAAACAACTCGACGAAGTAGAACTAGCATTTAAGAGGTCAGGTCGTTCGAACGACCTTTGGGTTAATAAATTACTTGAAACTATATTGAATAGCGGCGGGAAACGAACTCGCCCAGCCATTACTTTACTTGCAGGTAAAATGTTCAGCTATTCAGAGGATTTACATATACCGATGGCAGTGGCAACAGAGCTCTTGCATACTGCTTCATTAGTGCATGACGATACTGTAGATAAGGCACAATTACGGAGAAATTCTGCAACTATCAACGCGACTTACGGTGATAATGTAGCGATTCTTTTAGGTGATTACATTTTTGCAACAGCTGCAGAGACTGTATGTTTAACAAACAATGTTAGAGTAATTCAGATTTTTTCCAAAACTTTAAGACTACTCGCAGATGGGGAACTTAGAGAGATTGACCAAGCTTTTGAACCTTCGGCTGGCTTTTCCGGCTACTGGGGGCGTATTGAGAGAAAAACTGCATCATTGTTTGCGACATCAGCAGAATGTGGAGCGATTCTAGGTGCAGCTTCAGAGGAGCAAATAGGTAATCTAAAACAATATGGTGCCAATATAGGTACGGCTTTTCAAATTATAGATGATATTTTAGACGTTGACATCGAGGGGAGCAACTTAGGTAAACCTCTAGGACAAGACCTTAAACAAGGGATATTAACTCTTCCAATATTACTCTATTTAGATTCAAACCGTGAAGAAGAAGATGGGATACGTAAACTAAAAACTTTATCGTTAGAAGAGAAAGAATCAAACATCGAAAATATTCTCTCAAAAGTAAGAAATTACGGATCAATTGAAAAAGCGTACGAAATTGCTCGGACTTATG
>JAPYRO010000095.1 GCA_029941095.1 Dehalococcoidia bacterium | reverse complement strand
GATCGATATCATCTGAAAACTCGAATCAAACCCTGGTTTTCAGATAGTTCAGATATATGAATGAGGCCTTCTATATTATCTTGGATCTTCGCGAAAGCCCCAAAAGGTGTTAATCGCGTAATAGTCGCTTCAACTATTTCACCTTCCGAAAATTTGGCTATCTCTATTTGCCAAGGATCTGGCTGCGTACGCCTTAGGCTTAGTGAGATTCGCCCTGATTCCGAATCAAGTTTAAGTATATATACATCTATTTCGTCACTTGGCTTAACTATATCTGAAGGCTCTTCAACGGGCTGCCATGAAAGTTCTGATATATGTATGAGTCCATCAATACCACCTAAATCAACAAAAGCTCCAAACTCTCGAACCCCGGTAACACGACCTTTTACTATGGAACCTTCCGTCAATTCAGACATTAATTGCATACGCTGCTCGTCGCGTTCCTCTTGATTAAAGACTCTTTCAGAAAGGATGGCGCGCTGCCTCCTCTTATTAACTTCAATGATTTTTAGAGATAGCTCTTCCCCTATCATTTTTTCCAAGATCTCAGCAATTTGCTCCTCGTTACTTTCCTGCATCTCCGCTCGCCGATCACCAGATAACTGTGAAAGAGGGACAAACCCTTGAACTCCCAAAGCATCTACAAGCAAACCTCCTCGATTGTAACCAGTAACTTTTACGTCAATGGAATTGCCGTTTTCCATTTCCTGTTCCAGCTGGATCCATCCTCTTTCTGCTTGCGCTTTATCGTAAGACAGTAAATATTGGCCACTCTCTTCTTGGCGCATCATAACGGTGACAATCGAGTCCCCGGCGCTTAGCGCAGCCAACTCTGTCTCACCCAAACTCCGAATTTCCCTGAGGGGTACAACACCTTCACTTTTTGCACCAATGTTGACCAAGACACCTTCTTCATTAATAAGTATGACTTTACCTTCAAGAGCTTCACCTCTTCTCAAAGAAGGCATTTTGCTAATTTCTTCTTCGAGGAGTCGAGCCATCTCAGTGTGTTCAGCCAAGTCGCTAGCTTCTAGATCCTCATCATTATCTTGAACCATAAAATAATCCCACCCGTAATGGACCTTTGGAGAGAAAGCATTAAGTCTTTGCTTTCAGGTCATTCACATGTACATTATACACCTGAGAACACCAGCATGTATTGTTGATAAATTAAGTAGGTTTATAACATCCGTTATCAAAAGAAATTACAGAAATGATTGTTATAACAAACTAAGTTGTCATATAGTTATATGGCATATCCCGGTATCGAAAACGGAATTAATAAGGAGACCTGTTATCCTCAAGGTTCATTCTAAGTATTACAAGTGGGTTGTTGCTACAGTTGTAGGGTTTGGGGTATTAACCAGCACATTAGACGGAAGTATAACTAATATGGCCCTTCCGTTCTTAGCCGAAGAATTCAACACAGACCCCAGTGTGATTGTTTGGATATCAATAAGCTTCTTATTGGCAAGTATAGGGGTCATCTTAACCTTAGGTAGTTTGGGCGATTCCATTGGTCGTAAACGGGTATTTTTGAGCGGGTTTATCGTTTTTGGGATTGGGCTAATATTAGCACCTTTGAGTCGATCACTACCCTTTCTCTTTTTCGGCAGAACCATTCAAGGTATAGGTCAAGCAATGATTGTCTCTAATGGCAACGCGCTACTTGTCCAATCTTTCCCTGACAATCAAAGAGGTACAGCTCTTGGTATAGAGAACGCCGTAGTGGGAGTTGGGCTCGCTAGTGGACCATCCATTGCTGGCCTAATCCTAGAAAATTGGGATTGGCAAGCATTATTTTACTTCCGAGCTCCTTTTATTATCATATTTTTCGTTCTGGGAGTCATTTACCTGAATAAGGATGGGCAAAATGATTCACAATTCAAGTTCGACATTTATGGATCAATAACTTTATTCATAACAATGACTTGCTTTCTATTATCTATAACTTTTGGAAGAAGCTACGGATGGATCAGCCCTTGGACCATAATTCCTTTTGGTATAGTCCCAGTAAGTTTCGCACTTTTTGTTCTTGCCGAGTCAAAAGCAAAATTCCCAGTATTAGAACTAAATTTGTTTAGAAGCAGATTATTCTCATTAGCGAATATCGCGAACTCATTGCAATTCTTAAGCCAGGGAGCAATCATCATATTGCTGCCTTTTTTCCTTCTGGATGCTAGAAATCTTCGCCCTAAAACAGCTGGGCTCATACTGGGGACTTTGCCAGTAGTTCGATTAATTGTTGGACCGTTAGCAGGCTGGAGCGCGGACAAGGTTCAGTCAGTAAAAATAACAACCACTGGACTTGTAATAATGGTCTTTGCATATTATTTTCTCGGAAAAATTGGTCTAGAAACTCATCTTGGCTTACTTGTTTTAGTTTTGCTGATAGAAGGGACTGGAACCTCCATTTTTGGCCCTGCAAACAACAGTGCGATAATGGGATCTGTCCCTCAGAGATATTTAGGAACTGCCTCCGGCATGATTGCAACTGTTAGACAAGGCAGTATGGCGACTGGGATAGCTATATCTGGAACTTTCTATTCACTTTTCCTCGCCGACAAGAGCAACGAACTTGCTTCAAAGGGGTTGTCTCCGGAACTCGTGGCAAGAATGTCATCCTCACACGGATTTCAGCAAGTTCTAAACATAATGATAATTACCTTGATCATCGCGACTTTAGTGTCTTTATTGCGGGGGAAAGACACAGTCAAAAGATAGGAAATCTACGCTGCTTACATTATAGACCTTGTACTACCTCAAGAGATTCGCGAGCGTGTCGTTCCATATCTGCAGGGTCATCTATAATATGACGCAAAATACCCTCTTTATCGATAACATAAGTGATCCTCTTTGTTAATCCTCTTTCGTCATTGAAGGCGCCAAGAGTTTTCGCCCCATCGTGGCTAGGAAAACCACTAACAGCCTTGAAAGATAGACCACAGTGTTCCGCAAACGCTTTCTGGCTAGGAGCCAAATCAATACTAACGGCCCAAACTTGGGTGTCTAGCTTCTGGAATTCTTGGTAATTATTTTCAAATTCCTTTAGCTCACGCTCTCATCCGCCTGTAAAGGCCATAACATAAAAAGCTATCACTAAATTTTCACTGCCCTTTAAATCTGCTAGAGATACAGTCTCTCGATCTGCAGTTCTGAAGCTAACCTCTGGGCAAGGTTCTCCAATCTTAGGTAATGTCATAACAAATCCCTCCAAAAAATCTTTGTCACCATTCTAGATCAAAACGGCAGGGAATTTAAGTGCTACCAGCTCATAATCTATTTTCCTGAATAATACTTATGCCAAACTACTCCCACGATCCATTCATATTTTATGGGGCCGAACACTCTACTATCAGTACTATTATTATAGTTATCACCCAAAACAAAAAACTCTTTTTCTTTAATAATCCACTTTCCTGGTTCTGCTAATTTGCCTTTTGAATAAAGTATCTTTTTGCCACCATCAAGGTTATTGATCGTAAGATTATTGACAGAAATTTTAACCACATCTTTGGGTATAGCTACAATTCGCTTTACATAATCGAGATCCGTATCTGGGTGATGAAAAAATATTATATCATTTTGTTTTAGCTGGCTCATTCTGTGGTGGGACTTGGTAGCCAAAAATAAATCACCTTCAAACATAGATGATTCCATACTCGATCCTGAAACTCTAACTCTGGTGGAAAAAACTATATCAGCAAATAATTTGATCCAATCAGCTGGATTCAATGCTATTTTAAACATGTCAATACTATATACTCACAAATAATATTTAGTTGCAAATTCCGACTGTTTTCAAAGGGAATATTTACATCCGATGAGTTGCTATCAGGCTCGTTGATGTTGTAAACTCGCACGGGTCTACAATCAAAAACTTCATGCTACAGGGAGGGAAAAATGTCTAGAAATAAATCTTTAATATCGTTAATTGAAAAAATATCACCTGCTCGTATTGGCTACGCACATTGTGATATACCATGCGGGATTTATGATCCCCATCAAGCTCAAATAGCCGCTTTAAGCGTGGTACGAATGGTTCAATTAATCGAAGGCCTAGACGATTCTAATTCCACTGAAAACCAAAACAAGTTTTCTAGGTTTATAGCGGTTAAAGAGGAAAGTGCAGAGCAAGCAAAGGGTGAGCTACGAATCCTGTGGGGTGATTACTTTAAACCAGAACATCTGGAAGAGTACCCCGACTTACATAATCTTTTCTTCTCTGCCATGAAACAAGGATCACAGGTAAGACAATCAGTCGACATGGCAGCAGCCGAAACTTTTCTTGCAACTGTTCAAGACATAGCGGAAATTTTCTGGAAAACTAAAGGTGCAAATCCTAGTCGACAACCTTCTCGACAAGCGGTCGGTGGGGAAATCGTCTATCCAGGATAGGGGATAAAGACTCTTCAAAGATGTTTTCAGTGTCCGATAGTAATTGAGTTTATCGGATGCTGGAGGCGTCAATTGTAGTTATTAGCAAAACAAACGGCGAGATTATGGATATCCCAATTCACTGGAATATGCAGGCACACTATAAACTAACCCATCGTCTCCTAAGTACCAACCATATTGGCCACTTGGAGCGTTCGTCGCAGAGGAGTTCTTAATCGAATCAGCAGAACGTATAACCTCAGGGCCTGGTAAAACTCCCACAGATACCATTTTCCTTATGTCTAACCAAGAGCACGTCTCTGCTTTGTCCGAACCATCACATTGATAGCCGTCAATACCTCCCTCAAAGGGAAAACCTGTAGAACCAG
The DNA here is from genome assembly GCA_029941095.1 of Dehalococcoidia bacterium. Classification (GTDB taxonomy): domain Bacteria; phylum Chloroflexota; class Dehalococcoidia; order UBA6926; family UBA6926; genus UBA6926. The sequence continues at coordinate 333 of JAPYRO010000095.1, read as the reverse complement.
ACAAAGTAGGCAATTCAACCATTGGAAATCCATCGATCTGATATTCTTCAACAGCGTTTTGGAGTGCCTCTCTATCTCCTATGTAGGCGCTTTGTTCAAATTTTGAAACAATAAAAGGTAATGCAGTAAAGCCCATTATTAAACCAAAGATAAGAACGATTATTGCAAAAAATATATCGTTACGAAGTTTGCTAACCAAAGAATAACTGGACGACTTGAACATCAATAGGTCCCAAAAACTCTACTCTTTCTTATGTATCTCTAGACTCTCTCCTGGGCGAAGAGCTACCCTTATAACGCTAACGTTATACTTAAGCAACCAGTACCAAAGAG
>JAPYRO010000094.1 GCA_029941095.1 Dehalococcoidia bacterium | reverse complement strand
AGGACTTATATTGACAGGGGGAAGTGGCCCTATACCCTATGTATTAAATCGTATAAATGAACTAAAAACACCCGTAGCAGTGGTTTCAAATGGTACGGTAGCTGTTGCCACAAACTTGAGCCAAGGTTTTTTCGCGGAAAAAGGTAATGCTAATAGGGCAAAAACAACGCATTTCTTAGATCTACTAGTTGAGGGGAACTATGATTTACTGGATGAATTCAATATAACTAAATCTTAGAGCTCCCATTTTATAAACGCTCCTCCTGGGTTACTTTAGTAATATACAATTAAAAGGAGAACTAGATGGAAGAATCGGACCACACACTGGGACTCATTTCATCCTTCGAAGCCGTATCACAAGGTGCTCCAGGAAATCGGACATTCCACTTAAAAGCAATTTCCCAAAGAGGGACTGCCACAATCAGGGTTGAAAAAGAACAATTAAACAGCTTAATTATGGCTTTTGAAAGGATTTTTCGATTAATTGATGATCAAGCAGATCACCATTCTAGTAACAAACAAAGCTATTCTGATTCAGAAGTCGCCTATAAAAACAATAACTTAGATTTAGATTTTAAATCAGGAAATATGTCTTTGAAATACGATGAGATTTCTTCAGCTATCGAGCTTATAGTCTTCGGGGAAGTTCAAGAAGATAACCAAAGTCCGTTACTAACACTACTATTATCCCAAAAAATCGCCGAAGATTTTGTCGAGGCTGGCTTGGAGGTATACGGCGCTGGTAGATCTAAATGTCCCTTATGTGACACTCTCCTAAACCCAAATGAAAATCATATCTGCCCGAGAAGTAATGGCCACGCAACTGCTTTGAATTAATTTAAGGAAGGTCGCGATGAATTATGATGGCCTCTCGCTAAACCCTATTCTTGAACAAGGTGATTTCCTTGATATAAAAGAGATTTACGATGGAACTAATAGGGTATTTGACACTTTAATCGGTACCCCAGACGAAAACATACGTGCTATATATAAGCCAAAGTCTGGGGAAGCTCCTCTATACGACTTCCCTGGCGGAACTCTTTACCAAAGAGAGCACGCTTCCTATCTGATTTCTGAAGAACTATCCTGGAGCATAGTACCTACTACTACTATTAGAAATGGTCCATATGGCATAGGAAGTGTCCAGGAGTATATTAACCATGATTTAAATTCTACTTACATCACGTTGAAGAAAAAATATGAGTATCGATTAAAAGAGTTTGCTGTTTTCGACATAATTACAAACAATGCTGATAGAAAAGGAACCCATTTTTTACTAGATCAGAATAACCAAATATGGGGTATTGATCACGGTTTAACTTTTAGCACAGACTATAAACTAAGAACTGTCGTTTGGGATTTTATTGGAGATTCTATTCCAAAAAACATTATACGTGACTTAAGAAAACTTGAAAAACAAATATCATCTGAAAATACACTATTTTCAACAATCAATCAGTTAATTAATAGAGATGAATTTCTGGCTTTAAAAGATCGGATTTCGCTGCTGATCAATCTCCAAATTTTTCCTTTCCCAGGTTCTGGAAGAAATGTACCTTGGCCACCTTTTTAGCAACCATTCTTTACCTATTATTGCCACGCTTATCTTTAATCCATCGTATCAATCTAAACAATAATCTCCGTCTGTAGAAGAGTCTACGAGATACGTATTGAGTAATATTCTGATCTCCTGCTAATATTGTCCCGCGCCAATCATAGAGTTCTTGTAGGGTTGTCGTTCCAGACCCAAAAGATATAAAGGGTTCCCAACCATCAGTGGTTTGCGTTCGGACTCTTACATCGCCTCCAGCCTCTTTTACCAACAATACACCCGCTGCAACGTCCCATATTTTAGGGCTGTAAAACAAAGATATTTGCATGGATCCTCTCGCAGTTAAAGCTAATTCATAGACAACACTACCTAAAGAACGTATCTCTCCTATTTGCCTCCTTAAGCCATTACGAAACCCAAACATAGCCCAGTAGTAAGATGGCAAACCACTAAGTCTGCCCCTCTGAGGCGATTCTCCACCAACTAACTTAAGTCTGCGATCATTTTCAAAAGTACCATTACCAATTCTTGCGTGGATGATCGATCCACTATCTCTCCAAGGCAAAAAAACCGCTGCTACGACTGGAATTCCTTGAAATACAACGGCTATCGAACACGAAAACACTTGCAAACCATTAACAAAATTATTTGTCCCATCCAAAGGATCTATTATCCAAACATATTCAGGCGAATCGTGTGTCGTATTGTCAAATTCTTCTCCGACAACCCCATGGTCTGGGAATGATTTTAGGATGCTTTCACGAATATGTTTCTCAATATTCTTGTCGGCTTGAGTTACGGGATCCCTTCTATTTTCAGATTTGTATTCAATATCTAGATCAGTTCCAAAATAGTTGAGAAGCATATCTCCTGCTTCTCCTGCAAATTTAACAGCTGCTTCTTCGATAGATTGCAAATAAACATGGTCAATATCCAACATAGTACCCCTTCATAACCACACTTTATCCATCAAAAACATAATTGGTCAATAAAATTCAGATGCCAAAAACACCGCTAGTAATATACAATTGCCTATATAGCAGGTATACAGGTATACAGGTAATATTATGTCAGGTCATTTTTTTGATCAACTAATCAGGAGGATATAATGAGTGAACGAGCAACTATCGGAAACGTAGAAATAATGGCATTTGTGGATATAGGCCCAACTAGTCGTCCAACGAGCGGTGTATTTCCAGATGTGCCGGCAAAAAACTGGGATGCATACAAACATACTTTAAATGAGGATGGGGATCTTCCCTTCCAAATGGGATTCTTTGTCTTAAGGGCAGACGGGAAAATTATTGTTGTAGATACAGGATTAGGAAAAGGGCCTCATGAAGCGATGGGCGGTATTTCTGGTCAAGCTCTCAATAATCTAGAAAAGGCTGGAATAAAGCCTGAAGATGTTGACTCTGTTCTTATAACACACTTGCATGGTGATCATGTCGGATGGAATATCACACGTGATGGAGATAAGGTCAGCGCAACTTTTCCAAATGCCAAATATTTTGTACCAAAGGGGGATTGGGACCATTTTAATAAAGAAGACGTACTGCCAAATTCCCCGCATATGCCAGCCAACGTATTACCTCTACAAGAACTAGGAGTTCTTGATATTGTTGATGATAATTTCTCTTTAACTCCTGAAATAACGACTCTTGGGACACCAGGGCATACTCCAGGACACCAAAGCACTCTAATCAATTCTGGAGGAGAAAAAGCGTTGATTGCCGGAGACGCTTTTCATACCGTCGCTCAATTACAAGAAACTGACTGGAACGTGGGGTTTGATATCGACAAACCACTAGCAGCAAAAACAAGAGGTGCCTTGATGGAGCGCCTGGAATCAGAAGGGTTTACTGTGGCGGCAGGCCATATGGTTTTAGGAAGTAATATCGGAAAAGTTATTCGATTAGATGGAAAGAGATCTTGGCAAGTAATTTAAAGTCACAGTTTTAAAGGTTAATTAGGAGCAGAGGCGGTGCTGTAACAAACGGAATCAGTTACTAAGCGGCAGGGTATAACCTACTGGATTCTCTAGCAAGGCAAATAGGTATTAAGGCTCCGCGGCTAGGATTCGAACCTAGGACATTTCGGTTAACAGCCGAACGCTCTACCAACTGAGCTACCGCGGAATAAATAGGTTGTACGCTAAACCATGTGAGTTTACCGTTCTGATTATATTATAGGGTCACTGGAATGCTCACTCAAGCGAAGCTTTATAATTAATAAATAAATGTTGCGTTTAGATTTACAAGTGATGGTGGTTAAATGAAATTAGGTTTTATAGGCGGGGGTCAGATGGCGGAAGCCATAATAGACGCCATTATTACAGACCAATTTATTGAGTCCTCAGACGTTACCGTTGGGGATATTTCGCAAGAAAGAAGAACCCATCTATCTGAAACTTTTTCAATTAAAACCACTGTGAGTAATTTAGAAGTTATCGAAAATTCAGATACCTTAGTAGTTGCAATCAAACCACAAGACGTTCCACTAGCAGCAAGCGAAGTCAGCGGGTCCATAAAGCCTTCGTGCACCATAGTGTCGATCGTTGCTGGAGCCAGACTCAATAAATTACAAGAGTTATTCAAACACGACTTAGTGGTACGTGTCATGCCAAACACTCCTGCCCAAGTAAAAATGGGTATGAGCGTATGGATTGCAGCAAAAAAGGTTTCGGCCAAACAAAAAGCAATCGTAGCAACGCTTCTGCAATCTCTTGGAAAAGAGATGGAAGTGGAAGATGAATCAGCAATAGATATGGCGACTGCTCTAAGTGGCAGCGGTCCAGCATATTTCTTACTGTTTCTTGAACATTTAATAGAAGCGGGGACAAAGATTGGGCTTACTGAATCCCAGGCGATTATTCTAGCTCAGCAGACTTTGTTTGGAACGTCACGCCTAATCGAGTCATCAGATTTTAGCCCAAGTCAACTGAGAGAAAAAGTAACTTCGCCTGGAGGAACCACGGAACAAGCTATAAAGAAGTTTAATGATTTAGAGCTTTCGAGTATAGTTGAAGCTGCAGTTAGGGCTGCTTTCGAAAAATCAAAAAGCCTAGGGTAACCTAAATTAAATGATACAAATAATAAAATCGTTTGTGATTATCATCACCGACGTTTTGTCGCTAGCAATATTTCTAAGAGCATTGGTTTCCTTTTTACCAATACAAACCCCAAACAATTTCTTGATCGCATTAATATACCAAGTAAGTGAACCTGTACTGTCCATAATCCGACCCATAATACCAAGAACAGGAAATATAGATATAACCCCAATGGTAGCCATAATTACATTACAGCTAATCCAAACAGTAATATTTAGGATTGGCTAAACGCAAAATCATTACAATTGAGATATTTTTAAGATATATAAGCGAGGGGATATTTTGAGCACAGATAGTATAGTGAGTAACCTTTGGAACAGGTATGTTTCTGCACTTAAACACAGTGAATTTCGCCGCTATTGGTATGGAGCATCTATTGCTGCATGCGGCGTATGGGGTCTTATCGTTGCGAGAGGTGCACTGGCGTATGAGATATCAGATCAGTCATCAACTGCTGTAGGAT
>JAPYRO010000093.1 GCA_029941095.1 Dehalococcoidia bacterium | reverse complement strand
TTCTAATCTTTTATCAAAAGTTAGATCTTATAAAGAGCGCTCCGATGACCCATCATTTAGAATCATTACTACCTTGGGCTATGTAGAACCACCGGAAGTAAAAGAATGGTGGGTATCAAATTTTGGGAATCATTACAATCTACAAAAGCTTTCTGGGCGCAAACCGGGTGAAGCAAGCGTAACTGAATTAGAATCGGAACTGACGTTTTCAGATACCCAAAGCTTACAAATACAAATTGATAAGATGCAAGAATACTCCGTGGATGAATTAATGATAGCTTACAGAAGGCCTGAAGATTTAGAACCCATAGCAAATATTGTTTCCAAAATAAATATTTAAGCTTATTTAGGCAATCTCTCCATCTTTTAGTTCGACTACTTTATCAACAACATCTATAAGGGCCCTATCATGGGTCGCTGCAATAATAGATATATCTCTCTCGTTGACCAAGTCTCTAAATAACGCAAAGATCTTTCTAGCAGTAATAGAATCGAGTTCTCCGGTTGGTTCATCAGCTAGTATTACATCTGGAGACGTAATTATCGCTCTCGCTATCGCGATTCTTTGCTGCTCGCCTCCAGAAAGTTCATACGGTCTATGATTGGCTCTGTGAATCATTCCGACTAAATCCAAATTCTCCTTAACTCTACGATCTCGTTCCGACCTAGAGATTTTTTGAATTCTTAAGGGTAATTCAACATTTTCGTACGCTGTCAATAGAGGCATCAATGCAGAAGATTGAAAAACAATACCTACATGGTGACGCCTTAATATAGCTAGTCCTTCATCAGACATAGAGCCTAGATCTTGATCTTTAAAATAGGTAGTCCCTTCAGAAGGGCGATCCAATCCAGCTACAATATTCAATAATGTTGTTTTCCCAGATCCAGATCGTCCAACTAAAGACAAAAATTCCCCATATGCAAGCTGGAAATCAACACCTTTTAAGGCATGGACTGATTGACCCGCGAGTTCATACCTTCGATGAACTCCAGATACATTGATTATATTTTTTGTTGTATTAATTTTAGACATCAATTATTTTTCGCTTTCAGGATAGACAACTACGTGATCTTCTTCCATAACAAGTCGTGCACGCCCTTTTATTCTAAGGTTATCAACATATTCTCTTGGCAGCTGTAGCCGACCACTACTATCAACTAGAATAAACTCACTTTTATTATTTGATTCAGCTCCTGGGCGCCTAAAATCTGGTAATGAAACTATCTCTGCACTAGCTCTACCGTCTCTCACAATCACAACTCTATCAACACGAGTAGCTACGGCTTCATCGTGGGTCACAATAATTATAGTAGTTTGATAGATATCTCTAAGGCTCTTAAATATGTCCAGTATCTCATTAGCAGTTTCTGAATCTAATTCTCCGGTTGGTTCATCTGCAAGGAGTAGTTCGGGTTCATTTGACAAAGCTATTGCTATAGCTACTCGCTGTTGTTCACCCCCTGACAATTGATTCGGTTTATGGTTCAAACGGTGCGACAAGCCAACCGCTTCCAACAACTCTTTCGATCTTTCAACTCTATATTTAGCTTTACGTCCAGCCAATATCATAGGCAATTCCACATTTTCCAACGCTGTTAAATAAGGAACTAGATTGCGAGCAGTTTGCTGCCACACAAATCCTACATTTCTTAATCTGTAATCTTCAGCCTCTTTGGCAGTAATATGTAACAGATTTCTTTCCCCAACTCTAATTTCCCCAGCGGAAGGTTTATCATAACCAGCAAGTATATTCAAAAAAGTGGATTTACCACTACCACTGGCTCCTACAATACCAACCATCTCTCCAGCCATTACGTCTAAGTCTAAACCTCTCAAGGCTACTACTTCCAAATCTTGAGCTTTATATATCTTAAATAGATCTAAACAACTAATATAAGGAACGTTATTTTGATTAGCCATACGTACTTAATCTTCTCCTATTCTCAATGCTTGGCCGATAGCCACTTTATTATAGATTTTAACCACTACGATAGTACAAATTACAAAAACTATGACCATTAATAAATACACTAATCCTAAAGCTTCCCAGTTGATCTCCAAAACAAAAGGTGGTTGTACTGAAATACCAGTTTCTGTTCTATCCAAAAAAGGCATAAGAAGCGAACCCGTTCTTTGCCCAATAAAAAATCCTGCTACGATGCCTATCAGCATAACTACTATATGTTCAAACCATACCACTAATCTTATCTGTGACCCAGTTAAACCCATAGTCCTCAGTAGAGCAAATTGATTTCGTCGCTCTCCAACCATTAATACTGCATGCGAAATATAACCAACAATTCCAAGGAATAATACGCTCAAATATGACACCATTAAAATAGTCTTCCAGCCTGCTGCTACTAAAGGATCAGCTTTAGACTGTGAGATCAAATTCTCTCTACTAATATATCTACTGGTCCCAACAATTTCAGTTAATTGGCTAAACGAATCATCACTAAGAGGCTCAGCGCCAATAACGGTCCATATTTCGTTGGCTTGAACTTCATCAGATTGGCCAACAAGATTCTGTTGACGAACAATATCATCCAAATTCACTATTATAAACCCGCCTCTGCCCACAGGATCCAAAGTCGGGAAATGATCGACAGTTCCTACTATTTTTCCAGTTGCCCTAGCTGTTCCGAGAGCAAGTATTATTGTATCTCCAACATCTTGATTAAGAGATCTAAGTAAGGGAGAGCTTACTAGCATGGGTATTTTATATTCACTGGGCCCATAATAAATCCCTCGCTGAACAAAACCACCGCTTGCTGCCCAGCTAAACAATGCCCTTTGAGATTGATTTATTGAGTCATAAGTAATAAATTTCAGCGAATCACTTCTAGTCATAACTCCCAAGTCTAAAATATTCCAGTTAGAACCTTCCTCAAATTGGTGTAATTCAAGCCATTTTGGGGACTGTGGTGACATCGTAGTTATTGAATTAATATAAAACGCTCCTTTCTCCATACCACTAGATCGAGACCTCTGAACAATTTGAATCGACAATAAAGTAAATGGTGCCTTCGGCTCTAATACTTCAACAGTTCGCCTGCCCCATCCTCTTCTAGAAACTGGTTTGATTTCTGTTTCCAAAAAATGCAGTCCTTCTTGCTCCAGCGTACCAAAATATATCGAAAAATAACGCCCATTACTGTCCATCATTACTCCTACCAATGAAGATCGCGGACTAGTTTCAACTGGCTCTATCCAAACGCCAATTTTGGTAGAATCCACAGGCAAAGTGAGTCCATATGGTTGGGTCAACTCTGATTCAATGGAACTCATTAATTCTCCCAGATTTTTATCAGCAAAATCATCTCTCCACCAAGAGATTTTTGAAAATTGATCTGGATCGACTCCGAGCAGCTCATAGCGGAGGCCAGGAGCTCCTTCACCAGAAAACGAACCTTCCTGGCGCAAAACGGGAGATGCCAATTTAACTCCTTCAACTTGCTCTACACTTTTTTGGAAATCAACACTCGGGCCCGTGCCAGCCAAATTAGCACCTGTAAAACGTGTCTGTGTACCAGCAGAATATAATGCCCTTTCTTCGTAACTCCGATCCAAAGTACCTCCAAAGTTCGCAGAAAATGCACCTAGACCTGAAGCAAGAACGAGAAGCAGTATTAGGCGAGTTATATTCTGCGGATTTCTACTAATTTGCCATAACCCCAGCGCTAGCCACACTGTGGAAACAGGTACTATTAGCCTCGCAGCTATTGCTGTAATATACGGAACTAATCTAAGCAAAAGCAAAGATGTTGAAACCAAAAATAGAACTGGAACAAACAAAAGAACAAGGCTTACTGAGCTTCCTTCAGCAAAAACATCTGAGACCAACGAACCTTGTTGGTTCAGTTGCGCGATAAAGAATAATGTCATTACCGCTAATACAACATCTATATACCATCTCTGGATAAAGGATTTAGTAGCAGGTCTGACATCGTTGACTCTTTGTTCTAGAGGATTGGTATCTTCGGATGCCAAAGCAGGAAGCATGAGCACTATAAACGAAACAAATGCACCAATCCCTCCATATATAAATGACTCTGCAGATATATTTGTGGGAAGTGGCCCACTTCTTCCTAATCCCGAGAAAAATGGCAAATACCCTGTGCTGCTTATAGCCACATTTGCTACAAGAGGACCCACAATAAATGATATTCCTCCTATCAGTAATGCCTGCGTGGAATTAATTAGCAATAGATGTTGTTTAGTAGCACCTCTGCTCATTAAAAGAGCTCCATCAGACCTTTGTCTTCTATTTATGAGCATGGCCAAAAATAATACTGCGTACAAAACCATACCAGTTACTAAAAGTAAAACCACTGTTAGAGGTATCTGTAAAAAACGAAGCTTCGAATCATACGTAGAAAGTAGTTCCACTAACCGTGTCTCTTGTCTGTACGAAGATAGAGAAGTTCTGAGCCCATTATTTAAAGACTCAATAGATTCTATGGTACTCAAAGATGACTCTGAAGTTATATCATCTACAGCTAAATGATAATCGGCAAAATGGAAACCTTGCATGTCTCGAAAAATTGCACCTAAAACGTCTACCATAACTACTTCATCGACTAAAACAGGAAGCGTGTTAAGCAATGTTGGCTGCCCGACCAATCGTTTAAGTGAAGGTTGTTCCCAGTTAGTTTTGTCATCACGTAGTTCTTTTACAATACCAGTAATCCTCACATGGACTCTATCAGCTCGATCTTCCCAAAATGGCCGAAAAACCATAATGTCACCTTCTTGTATATTTAGAAAATCTGCGTTAATTTGCAGTATCACACCTTCTACGAGGAGACTCCCATCTGCTGCGATCAACGCTTGGGGCTCCGGTATATGCCCGTTTAGTAACTCAAATCGGTTTTCGAATTCATTAATAAAATGGAATGACCCTCTATAAGCAAGCTCCATATTTTGAGTCATCTCACCTTCTCGATCGACAAGAAATGTAGATGTCCTAACATGTCTGACTCGTTGCTCAGCTATCCCACCAATTTTTTGAGTAATTGCATTATTTAAACGGTCAATGTCACTATCGTAAGTCCTAGCGTCCATTCCAACAGACTCAAAATTAACTGTCAGATTTAGCGACTCCCTATCAGCTTTATCTATTGCAAATTCGAGGCCTAGAT
>JAPYRO010000092.1 GCA_029941095.1 Dehalococcoidia bacterium | reverse complement strand
GTCCTTGGCATCCTGTATTAAGAGCAGGCATCTGGAGGTCTGGCCGGTCCCATCTTGTTATAACTATTTTTTCGGTATGCTTTCCATAGTAGTAGATTCCTCCATCTAGGGCGAGAGCTCCCAGCATTACTGTGGTTACTGGACGATCTAAGTGCTCTTCGAAAGCGACTACCTCTCCGTCAAGGAAATCTACGATTTCTCTAAAGCTTCTCGAATTCAAGTTCCGATCTTGAGATATTATATGAACTATAGGCAGATTGGCGACAGAAAGCCTGCTTAGTATCTCTGTTTCAACGTAATGTTTTCGGCTTAAGGGTACTCCATTGATGATAATACTGGATAGGTTTCCTTGGAAGTATTCCCATTCATCTTGGATGGCCTTTATATCTCCCTCTCCCATAGATGCTTCGTTATACCAAATTATTTTTACCACTGAAGCTTGAATAGCTTCGGCTATTTTTTTATCAGACTCTAAACCTTGTTTGGAATCCAGAAAATTATCCGATTCTATTAGTATGATTTCATATTTGTCACGTAAACTATCTAATTCGCTGTTTAAATTTGCTAGCCCTTCATCGCATACAATACCGTCTTCTTCTTTGTCGGTTTGAAAGTGGTTAATTATTTCTGAAAAATCGGAGCTTAAATCTACAGAATCTTCTGGGATATACTCTTTTGGCTGGGTAGTATTCGATAATTTTAAGTAACCAGTTTTCTTGTTTTTACTCTGGAAAAATTTTGCAAAAGCACCTGCCAGTGTCGTTTTACCGGCTTTTGATTGGTTTGATGTTATGTATATTTTTAGCATGAGGTTATAATTCCCAAGGAAGTGTAAACTATTTCCTCATAATATTCAGCAAGTGGCAAGTTCAATTCAAAATAAACAAATACTAAACCTTGACACTAAATATGCCTCTTCGTACGATGTTGTCTGCCCGTGGTACGCCGAGGTAGCTCAGTCGGTAGAGCACGCGACTGAAAATCGCGGTGTCGGCAGTTCGATTCTGCCCCTCGGCACCCGGTGCAAATATGCGGAAGTGGCGCAGTGGTAGCGCGTCTCCTTGCCAAGGAGAAGGTCGCGGGTTCAAATCCCGTCTTCCGCTCCAAAATAAAATAACACCCACTTATTTGGATGAACTATTAAAAGCCTTTGAAGTCAGGTGATCTTTTTTCCATAAAGGAATTAATTCCCTCGTCAAAATCACGGGTTTCCCGTATGTGAGCAGACGCTTTGTCAATTAAATCCCAATGAGATTTAAACATCTCAAGATGGAATTCCCTAACCATATGTTTAGTCAATTGTTGAGTTACGGGAGGGCCTTTAGCTATTTTAGTAGCTAATTCTAATGAGGCCGGAAGAAGGTCTTTTTTGTCGTAAATATTATTCACCAACCCGAACTTATAAGCATCTTCCGCGCTTAAAGCTTCTCCAGTGAACAACATTTGCATAGCTATACCATGAGGAAGAAGGAAAGGCGCCCAAAACGCACCACCATCAAGGGGAATTAACCCTCTTCTTACATAAACTTCTATAAATCGGGCATCTTTACTAGCAAGTCTGATGTCGCATGCTAGAGCAAGATCGCAACCCGCTCCAGCGGCAATTCCATTGACGGCTGCTATGGTTGGCTTGTCTAAATTATATACTTGCATATGGATACGACGCCCGTTAAATGGTTCATTTCTTAGTCGTTCTTCGGATTCCATTGTAGGAACGTTCCATCCTCCTCTTCCACGACCTTTTTTTTCCTTCATAAAGTGCGGCACAGGCTGATTTTCTCCTTGCTGAAACGCAGAAACATCTCCTCCTGACGAAAAGGCTCGCCCTGCCCCTGTGAATATGACCACTCTGTCTTCTGTATTTGATTTAATATGATCCAGTTCAGCCGTCATTTCTTCCATCATTGGGATATACCATGGGTTTAAATGTTCGGGTGCATTTAAAGTTATTGTTACGACTCCACTTTTATTTCTTTCAACCTGAATGTATTGATTTTCCAAAAGGTACCTCTTTTCGCAACTGGCTATATTGTTAATGCTAGATTTACTATAATTGGCTTCCCTATTTTTTTCCTTTCACTGTACGATAGTATTAGCCCTTCTAGGGCATTAAAAGTAATTTTCCACTAGTCTTTCTGCCCTCTAGATCACGATGCGCTTTTTGCGCGTTTTCAAGATCTATTTTTTCATGCACTCTGATATTGAGGCGCTTTTCTTGTATCCACTTAAAGAGATCGCCTGTTCGCCAATCTAGTTCACTTCGATCTTGTAAGTAATGTCCGAGCGCTGGCCTTGTCAAGAAATTTGATCCTGTATTAAGTTGTAGAGGTGAAATGGGAGGGACCACACCGCTCGATTGCCCAAATAAAACTAAGTACCCCCTAGGTGCTAAAGACAGTAGGCTCTTTTCATATGTTGTTAAACCCACCGAATCATATGCTACCTGAACTCCTTTACCTTTTGTTAAATTCTTTACTTCTTCAAGAAAATCAGTTTCTGTATATATAATGATGTGATCAGCACCTGCTTTTTTTGCTAAAGCAGCTTTTTCGGGATTTGAAACGGTGGTAATAATATTGCATCCGATCATTCTGGCAATTTGAATCATCAGGAGGCCTACTCCTCCAGCGCCAGCGTGAATAAGAATTGTGTCGCTATCTTTGACTGGAAAAGTACTGTACAACAAGTAGTGTGCGGTAGTTCCTTGGAGCATAGTAGCTGCGGCTATATCCGTCGAAATACCGTTAGGAATTTTAACCAATTTATCCGCAGGTGCTACAATTTCTTCCGCGTAAGACGAAGATACACCAGTGTACGCAACGTAGTCGCCAATATTTAGATCAGACACATTTGGTGCTAATTCCGTGATTACTCCAGCGCCTTCCCCTCCAGGTATTACCGGTAAACTGTTTCCGTATAATCCAATTCTGGTATAAACGTCCATGTAATTTACACCAATGGATTGTAATTTGACTCTCGCTGTTCCAGTTTGAAGTTCAGGGTTGGGAACATCTTTGTAAATCAAAACTTCCGGCCCTCCATGATTGGTGACTTGGATTGCTTTCATTGCCCCTCCTAATTCTTATAAGTAATCATTTATTAATTGTATAATGAAGCCACATGAGCTGTTTTAGATGCTGGCTTATTGAACGAGATTAGCTTAGCATGAATTCTTTGAGGGTGTTAATCATGGAAACAATGACAGGTGGTCAAGCTTTAATCCAAACTTTAAAACGAGAAGGGGTCGAAGTGATATTTGGCCTTCCAGGTGTTCAGATGGACTGGGCGTTTGATGCTTTATGGGAAGAACGCGAGAATATCAAAATTATTCACACTAGGAACGAACAAGCTACTTCCTATATGGCTGATGGCTATGCCAGGTCTACTGGTAAGGTGGGTGTGTGCATGATGGTACCAGGGCCTGGCTTATTGAATGCGATGGCTGGTCTTTCTACTGCCTACGCTTCTAACTCACGTGTTTTATGTATCGCCGGCCAAGTTGCAACTCATCACATAGGTCAAGAGCGTGGCGCGTTACATGAAATTAAGAACCAATTGGAAACGGTGCGTTCGGTCACAAAATGGGCTGAACGTGCAATGAGTCCCCAGGAAGTAACACAAGTTGTTCATGACGCATTTATTAATTTGAAAACAGGTCGTTCCAGGCCAGTTGAGATTGAAGTTCCCCATGATATTTTTGCAAAAACTGACAATGTGGTTCTTACCGAACCAGGAATTGTTAATACGCTCAAAGGTGACTCTGCTGATTTGGATCGCGCTGCTAAACTATTAGGTGAAGCAACGAACCCAATTATTTTTGTGGGCGGAGGCATGGTGACGACTGGCTCTTCAGGGAAATTGGATCAGTTGTCAGATATGCTTCAAGCTCCAACTATAATGTCTCCGAATGGTAAAGGTGCATTATCGTCTAAGAATTACCTAGCACATCCTGTAATAGCGGGATATGAGTTGATTGAGAAAGCGGATGTGATACTTGCTCTTGGAACACGCTTTGTATTGCCAGGTCCTGTTTCGTGGCCTGTTTCATCTGAACAAAAATTGATTCGTATTGATATTGATCCCGAAGAAATTAACAGGAATATAGAACCTGATATCAAGATCATTGGTGATGCTGTCAGCGCAATTAACGACCTGGTTGACAGGGTACCTCGATTTAATAAGAGTCGACCTTCTAGAGAAGAGGAAATGAAGTCTGTAGCTGCACATACTCGACAAAAACTGGGTGCTTTTCCACAGTTAGCTGCTTACTCAGATGTTATTCGAGAGCAGATCCCTGATGATGGTATTTTAGTTGCTGAGATGACACAAGTTGGCTATTACTCGTATCATGGTTTTCCTGTTTATGCTCCTCGAACTTATATAACACCAGGTTACCAAGGAACCTTAGGGTATGGATTCTCAACCGCTATCGGTGTCAAAGTAGGGAATCCTGACAAAACGGTAGTATCTATAGCGGGAGATGGAGGCTTTATGTTTGGTGTTCAAGAGATGGCTACTATGGTTCAGAACGGTATTAATTTAGTAACTATTGTTTTCAATGATGGAGCATATGGCAATGTTCGTAGGACACAGTCTGATATGTTTGAAGGCAGGCTCATTGCCAGTAAGTTGGATAACCCTGATTTTACTAAATTAGCGGAATCGTTTGGAGTCGCAGGACGAAAAGCAGACGGCCCCGAGGCTCTTACCCGTGAACTAAAAGCAGCGATACTTGCTAATGAACCAACTTTGATCGATGTACCAATCGAATCCAATCCTAGTACATTCGCACATTTTGCACCTCCACCAAGATTAATGGCTAGATAGCAGGATTAGCGCGTTTTTAGTAAGGAGATGATATCTTTTCTATCCATACTTCTAGCTAAAGAAGTAAGCTCCGATATATAGGGTTTTACATTTGCACCAGAAGATAAGAGAATTTGTGTAATCTCAAAATGACCCCCATAAACTGCGTAATGTAGTGGTACTACTGGATTGATATCTTCGAAAGTTTGAAATGAATCTATAGCTGAAATATCCTGAGCAAGAGTCTTGGTTAGATAGTCTATGTTTCCCAAAAAACATGTAGTGAATATGTCCATGATATTTCCATGATCAATCAAATAAGATCCTATGTTATTGTGTCCTCTAGAAAC
>JAPYRO010000091.1 GCA_029941095.1 Dehalococcoidia bacterium | reverse complement strand
TATGAGTCAACCTTATAGCGGTTGCCACCTTATTAACGTTTTGGCCTCCGGCACCACCCGCATGAAATACGTCCACCCTTACATCGTTATTATCTATTTCTATCTCTATTTCATCGGCTTCTGGAAGGACAGCAACAGTTGCTGTAGATGTATGGATCCGTCCAGATGATTCTGTTTCTGGAACTCTTTGAACTCGATGCACACCAGATTCATATTTTAACCACGCATAAGTATTTTCACCTTTAACGCTAAAGGTGACTTCTTTAAATCCACCTATGCCTGTCTCATTTGCGTTAACAATTTGAACCTGCCAGTTTTGGATTTGTGCATATCTAGAATACATCCTAAAAAGATCTCCAGCAAAAAGTCCCGCTTCATCTCCTCCTGTTCCCGCTCTAATTTCAACAAAAACATCTCTCGAATCCCTAGGGTCTTTGGGGATCAGATCAATCTTTAGAGCCTTGACCAAGCCAACGAGTTTTTCCTTAATATCTCCGATTTCCTGCTCGATCAGTTCAATCATATCGTCTTCTTTAGTCGTTGATAAAAGGTCTGAAGATTGAGAAAAATTTTCTTCAAGTTTGATATATTCTCGATACCTCAATACTATCGGTTCCAAACGAGCTCGCTCTTTCACAAGCCCTTCAAGTTTGCTATATTCGGCAGCTATTTCAGGTCGGGCCATTTCCATTTCAATCGCATTGAACCTATTTACAATTTCCTGAAATGGGCCATCCGGTAAATCAGTCATGTCAGCAAAGCCAATTCTCAATTTATTATTAGTATAACCTTGGTTAATAAAACAGGTCACCTAAATCTTTCATTTATTAATATATATTGCAAAATACGCTAAAACCCAGCACTTTATAGGAAAAGATAGGTTAAAATCATACTAATGATACGTGCATCTATAATAGGAACTGGAATCGCGCTTCTATGTTTCTTGCCACCAATCTTACATTTTATTTCTGGGCCACTTAGCCCATTAATTGGGGGCTATTTTGCAGCATTACGCATATCAGAAAAAAACCCACCTACTAAAGAATTCCTTTACACGGGATTGATGACGGGGTTAATACTGACATGCTCGATTATAATTGTCGGGATACCAGTATATTTCATGGTTCAAACTGTTGGAGATAGTTCTAGAGAAGTTTTAGATTCGTTGATTTTGTTAGCCGGGATGTCGTTTGGAGTACTGCTTTGGGCGCTATCTCTTGGATTACTAGGTGGATTATTTGCGGCACGATCCAGTAAGCAAAGGTCTAATTAATGACGCCCGTTGATGATATAAATTCTTACGATCTAGTATTGTTTGATCTAGATGGTACCTTAATTGATTCTGAAGAGTGTATAACAGCCTCCGTTCAATTCGCTCTAAATCAGTTAACTATTGATGAAACAGATCCAGGAATATTACGATCATTTATAGGCCCCCCCCTACGGGACTCGTTCAGGCATCACTATTCACTGACTGATGATCAAATCGATCAAGCAAGGACTGATTTTAAAACATACTTTATGAACTTCGGAATACAAAAAAATTACGTTTACCCCGGTATACTAGACTTACTATGGATCTTAAGAGCATCCAATACATCCCTTGTTGTAGCAACCACAAAGCCTAAAGATCTTGCTGAAGAAGTACTGAAATATTTAGATCTACTACCGTTTTTCAAGGATGTAGTAGGAGGGACCGAAACCGGAATTAAGTCTACAAAAAGTGGTATTATCAAAGAGTCCATTAGGGTCCTGCCTGATGGGTTTTACAGCAGGGCGGTAATGGTTGGTGATTACACAGGCGATGTAACCGGTGCAAAAGATAATGGAATTGATTCTATTGCAGTAACTTATGGATTTGGCGAGAAAAAAGAATTACTGGAGATTAATCCCACCCACGTGGCGAACTCGGTCAGGGATCTAAGAAATATACTTATAGGTTTATAGTGATATTATTTAACCATGAATGATTAGAGTTCTACCCGATGCTCTAAGTAAAGAAACTAGAGGTAATCAAAATTATAGATATTCGACTAATCCGCAGACAGCCAGATTTAGTCCGATCAAACCTGATGAGACGGCACAGTGAGGAATTACCAGGGCTACTCGATGAAGTGATTGACTTGGATAAAAACCGTAGACAGAAACAGACTCTTTTAGACGAATTAAAATCTGAACTAAACAACGGCTCCAAACTATTTGGTATGCTCAAACAAATTGGAGAAGCTCCGGTAAACTTAGATAACTTCTCTCCAGAACAACTAGCCTTCACAAAAAAATACTCTAGCATTGAGCTTGTTAATAACCAATTATTATCTAAACAGAGTTTAGAGGATATACAGTCGAGCCTAAGAGATTTATCAAATAGAGTAGAACTACAAAATGAAGAAGCCGCATCTATCGATCGTGATCTAATTCGTAAATCATCTCTTCTTCCCAACATACCTCTACCATCAGTTCCTGACGGAAATAGTGAAACTGATAACAAAGAAATTAGAAGCTGGGGCGAACCGCCTAATATGGATTTTGTTCCACTACCGCATTGGGATATTGGAACCACTTTGGACATTATCGATTTCGAACGTGGGGTAAAAATGTCCGGTTCAAGATTTTATGTTCTAAAAGGAAAAGGAGCACGCCTTCAAAGGGGTTTGATTCAATGGATGTTAGATCTGCACACTGCCGACCATGGTTACACAGAAATTTACCCCCCATTCGTGGTCACGGAAAAAGCACTCTACGGAAGCGGTCAATTACCTAAATTTATCTCTAATATCTACCGGGACATAGAAGATGATTTATGGATGGTTCCGACAGCAGAAGTCCCTTTGACTGCAATGCATGCAGAGGAAATTCTCTCAGAAGAAGCATTACCCATAAACTACGTCGCCTACACCCCTTCATTCAGACGAGAAAAAATGTCAGCTGGGCGTGATATTCGTGGGATAAAACGAGGCCATCAGTTTGACAAGGTTGAAATGTATAAATATGTAAAACCCGAGCATTCTCTAGAAGAACTCGAAACTCTTGTACAAAATGCTGAAATAATACTAAAAAAGCTTGAATTGCCCTACCGGGTAATAGAGCTATGCGCAGGGGACTTAGGAACTGCTGCGGCAAAAACTTATGATATAGAAGTTTGGTCACCAGGATCGGAAGAATGGCTTGAAGTTTCGTCGTGCTCCACAACCGAAGATTTTCAAGCGAGAAGAAGCAACATAAGATATCGTGATAAAACAACTGGAAAAAATACCTTTGTTCACACCCTCAACGGATCAGGCCTCGCATTACCAAGATTGGTAATAGCCATACTAGAAAATTATCAAACAAACGAAGGTAACGTAGAAATACCCGAAATTATTAGAGACTATATTGGTTTTAATAGTATAGAGAGGGTTTACTAGATTCACCTGTATATAATATGCTCAGTTCATAAAAAAAAAGCGCGAAAGAAACAAAATAGATGCAAATAGGGGTACCGAAAGAAACAGGAGAGCACGAGAAGCGGGTAGCATTGGTACCCGAAAGTGTAAAAAAACTTGTCGCAAACAATGTTGATGTCCTCGTAGAATCTACAGCAGGAGTAGAATCTAATTTTTCAGATCTAGACTACCAAAACGTAGGAGCTACCATATCAAACACTAGCTCATCCGTATACTCGGACAGTGACTTAATAGTAAAAATTCAAAAACCCCTGGTCGAAGAAATCCAACTTATAAAAGAAGGGGCAATCCTTTTAGCATTATTGCAACCGACCACTAATATCGAACTTATTCAGGAACTAGCATCAAAAGGAATAACAAGCTTTAGCCTCGATGCGATACCTAGGATCGCTCGAGCCCAACGGATGGATGTTTTGTCTTCTCAAAGTTCGATAGCTGGTTATAAAGCTGCAATCATAGCGGCAAATAATTTATCTATTCACCTTCCGATGATGATGACTGCCGCAGGCACCATGCCTCCAGCACGAGGACTCGTAGTCGGTGCCGGTGTAGCAGGTCTCCAAGCTATTGCGACCGGGCGAAGGTTAGGAGCGTTAATGTACGCTTATGATGTTAGACCTGTGGTTAAAGAACAGGTTGAAAGTCTAGGAGCAACATTCATAGATGAATCAACTTATGAGGCATCTAATACAGAAACTGCTGGGGGTTACGCAAGAGTCCAATCTGAAGAAGAACAAAATAGAACACAAAATCTTTTAGAATCAGCAGTCACAAATTCAAATTTTATTATCACTACTGCTCAAATACCCGGGAAATCGGCCCCTATCCTAATCACAAAAACTATGGTGGAAACTATGGATGCGGGTTCAGTGATCGTTGATTTAGCTGCAGAAAACGGAGGCAACTGTGAGCTTACTTCATTAAACAAAACTGTCATTCACAAGGGAGTGAAGATCATAGGCCCCGCAAATCTGCCTTCAACAATGCCACAACATGCTAGCCAAATGTATTCCCGGAATGTGGGAAGTTTTATCGATCTTCTTTTAGATAATAATTCCCTAAAGGTTGATCTTGAAGATTCAATAATCAAAGAGAGCATGATCACTTACGAAAACCAAGTGTTCGATGAGAAGACATTAGAGGCAATCCGTGATGCTTAGTATATCCCGCTATTTTATATATGAAATTGAGGTGAACTGATGGAGAATAGTGCGCTACTCTACATCTATCTATTTATTTTAGCTTCCTTCATAGGGTTTGAATTAATTAATAAGGTTCCCCCGACACTACATACTCCTCTTATGTCAGGTGCGAACGCAATATCAGGTGTAACCTTGGTTGGAGCAATTTTAATTCTTAATCAATCAGAAAATGATTTAACCACAATATTGGGTTTAGCTGCCGTTGTATTAGCAACGATCAACGTAATCGGAGGATTTCTGGTTACGGACAGAATGCTTCAAATGTTTAAGAGGACCGAAAAGTAATAATGATTGAAACATTTATCGATAAGGAAATTATTACCCCTATAAGTTATATAGTTTCAACGATCCTTTTTATCCTAGGATTAAAATTATTAGGCTCCCCTGTTACTGCAAGGAACGGAAACCGGTTAGCTTCTTTAGCAATGCTCGTTGCAGTCCTAACGACCCTACTCGATAAAACTTCGATATCGTTAAACCTTATAATCGCCGGGGTGCTTGTTGGAGGAATAATTGGAAGCATTCTAGCAAAAAC
>JAPYRO010000090.1 GCA_029941095.1 Dehalococcoidia bacterium | reverse complement strand
AAAAGGTACCTAGCTTCCTCTCGAATTATCTCCATCAAGAGATGAATTCAAGAGCGCTGCCCGTGCACGCAGTCCATCTTCATCATCTTTTGACCTCTCGGGGCTGGTTTCCTCTTCACCTTCTTCGGGTTGCATTAGCGCGGCGAGTTCAGCAGCAGCTTGTTGTTTTTCTTCAACGATCTGGGACTCTAATTGGGCAGGAATTAGCCGCCCAATTATTACATTTTCTTTTAGACCTTGGAGCATATCTACCTTGCCAAAAAGAGCGGCTTCCGTTAGCACTCTTGTAGTTTCCTGGAAGGAGGAGGCCGCTAGAAAACTTTCAGTGCTTAACGAGACTTTCGTAACACCAAGTAAAACAGATTCTGCCGTAGCGATTTCCTTTCCTTCTTGCTCCATTTTTTCGTTCACAGCTTCCCAGGTTAGTCTGTCTACTAATTCACTGTGGAGGAATTGGCTTTCTCCAGGATAATCAATACGCACCCTTCTCAGCATCTGCCGAGCAATAATTTCAATATGCTTATCATGGATAACAACACCTTGAGATCTATAAACTTTCTGAACTTCATCAACTAAATATTTTTGAATACTAGATTTACCTCTTACTGCGAGAACCGTTTGAGGATTAAGGGGACCTTCTGCCAATTCTACGCCTGCTTCTATCCGATCACCGTGCTCGATCAATAAGCGCATATTAGGAGGAACAGGGTAAGTTCTCTCTTCTAAATTTGGATGCTCAATCCTAATTTTTCTCCCTTTAACCTTTGCTATTCCTGCTATATCAGCCTGCATTTCTTCGGGAGCAAGTGGCTCAGCTAGTGCCTCAACGGGCTTTCGCCGTTTTATTGGTCGAAATAGTTCTGTTCCCACATCGATCGGGTCCCCGTTTTTCACAACGACTCTATGATCATCAGGAACTCTATATTCTTTGCTTACAATTTCTTCATTAATTAAGTGAATACGCCTTCCGTCTTTATCATCAATTAAATTAACAACTCCGGATATTTCCGCGATCGGGGCAACCATTTTGGGGATTCTTGCCTCAAATAATTCCTCGACTCTTGGCAGTCCACTTGTTATATCAACTCCTGCGACTCCTCCTGTGTGAAAAGTTCGCATCGTTAGCTGTGTACCAGGCTCGCCGATCGATTGAGCAGCTATAATTCCTAAAGCTTCGCCTTTTTCTACTAACCGGCCTTTAGCCAATGATCTCCCATAGCAGAGCCTGCATAGACCTTGCTCTGCAATGCAAGTTAAGGGGCTCCTAACCAAAACGGTCTCAAATTTAAGTTCTTCTATTAATGCAGCTATGGTTTCGTCAATTTCTTGATTCTTATCTACAATCATCTCGCCGGTCTTCGGATGCAAAACAGCTTTCGCAGCCATCCGGCCCAGGATATGCTCTTTCAGGCTACCCAAAACAGACGGTTCGCGGTCAGCTTCAATCAGCAATCCTTCTTCAGCACCACAGTCCAGTTCGATAGCAATCATATCTTGTGAAACATCGATGAGACGCCTGGTAAGGTAGCCAGAATCCGCCGTCCTCAGAGCAGTATCAGCAAGACCTTTCCTTGCTCCATGAGTCGAAATAAAATACTCTAGTACAGTCAATCCCTCTCTAAAACTAGACCTAATGGGCAAAGGTAAAATTTTACCTTTAGGATCTGCCATTAGCCCTCTCATACCAACCATCTGTTTGATCTGGGCAATGTTTCCCTTAGCGCCAGAACCAGCCATTAAGTATAGATTACCAAATTCCGGCAATCTCCTATTTATCACATCTTCCATCTGGTGATTAACATCTTGCCATATATCAATTGTTCGAACTTCTTCTTCTTCAGCGGTCATTAATCCACGTTGGTAGTTACGTTCAACTTCACTTACTCTCTTATCCGCCTCTTCAAGCATAGCTTCTTTCTCCGGCGGAACATTAATATCACTCAGTGAGATGGTAAGTCCTGATTCCGTAGCAAAATGGAATCCCAGTTTTTTTATATCATCCAAAACTAGAGCAGTAGTGTCATTATCAACTTTTTGGTAACACTCAGAAACGATATCTTTCAGGATCGTTTTATCCACAACTACATTTCTATAATCTACGGTATTAGGAAAAACCTGATTGAAAAGTATTCGGCCAACAGAAGTATCGATAGATTCCATCGTCCAATCATCAGGCAAGGGTAATTGCACCAAAGGCTCAACAACAAAAGTAGAAGAATCTTGGTTTGTCATAAATCTAGGTAGCAAGCTAATCTTTTCGCCTTCCGGATTTATGGCAATTCCTTTTCTTATGGTGATTTTAGCTCTAAGATCTATTTGGCGAAGCTCATATGCTAATTTAACATCATCATAATCATGAAAAATTTTCCCTTCGCCTTTGACTTTATCTTCAATAATGGTGAGGTAATAACACCCAACCACAATATCCAAGGTTGGTGCCACAACTGGATCGCCAGAGCTAGGCAAGAGCATATTGTGGGTGGAAAGCATCAGTTTTCTGGCTTCAGCAACTGCTTTTCGTCCTATGGGAACGTGGACTGCCATCTGATCTCCATCAAAGTCTGCATTATAAGCCGAACAGACTAGAGGATGGATCTGAATTGCATTTCCTTCAACTAAGACAGGTTCAAAAGCTTGTATTCCAAGTCTATGTAAAGTAGGAGCTCGATTCAGAAAAACCGGCCTATCTTTTATTACTTCTTCAAGTAAATCCCAAACTTCTGGTCTCATTCTTTCTACAGACCGTTTGGCACTCTTAATATTAGGTGCGAAGCCCTTCATAACAAGTCTATTGATGACAAATGGTTTAAATAATTCGAGAGCCATTTTTTTTGGAAGACCACATTGATTAAGCTTTAATGAGGATCCAACTACAATGACTGATCTCCCGCTATAATCTACTCTCTTTCCAAGCAAATTTTGCCTAAATCGGCCTTGTTTCCCCCTAAGCATATCTGATAAAGATTTAAGCTTATGATTATGACTTCCTGTCAGGGTTCTACCTCTTCGCCCATTATCTATCAGAGCATCCACTGCTTCTTGAAGCATACGCTTTTCATTTCTAACAATAATTTCAGGCGCTCCCAATTTAATCAGCCTTCTTAAACGGTTATTCCTATTTATAACTCTTCTATATAAATCATTGAGGTCACTTGTTGCGAATCTTCCACCATCCAGTTGAACCATCGGTCTCAAATCAGGTGGCAAAACGGGCAAAACGGACATAATCATCCATTGCGGGTTATTCTCACTCTTTCTAAATGCCTCTATAACTCTTAACCTTTTTGCAGCTTTTTTTGCTTTCTGCCCTGTCCCTTCAGAAGCCTCTCTAAAGAGATTTGTTCGCATGTTGTCTAGATCTAAATTTCCCAATATATCTAAAAGAGCTTCCGCACCCATAGAGGCAGAAAATAATTTAGGATACCTATCCATAAGTTCCCTATACATATTCTCGGTCAGTGTTTTCAGCGGTTTAATACCTTCAATTTCACTGCGTTTTTCAGCGATCGCTTTGAAAGCGTCTTTTAATCTTGTTGCCGATAATTTAGTTATTTGGGATGTCTGGTCATCTGCAGAATCGATCAGTCTATGTTTCTCAGTTACCAATTCTTCGATTTGAGCTTTGGTTTTAATGCCTTTTTTACCTGTGACTTCGTCCATTAGTTCTTTAACGGCTTGCGCAAGAACCGCTGTATGAATTTTGGCTATGGTCTTCTTCTGTTCGACAATAGTTTTGCCTCTAAATGTCAAACCGTCATGATTCCTTTTACGTTTATTCTCATCCAAAAATTGTTGCGCTATTTCCATTTCATCTCTAATTGGCTGTAATTGATCAGCAAATTCAGATTGAAGGTTTTTTTCAAAATCTTCGATCTGTTGGTCGATAGCCGCTATCGTTTCATCTCGAGTATCCATTATTTGATGAAGCGCTGATTCTTTTTCTTTTTTAACGACGTCATCAACATCTATTTGGCCAGAAGAATATTCGTCCAGAAGCTTCGCCTGTTGTTTCTTGTCTACGTCAGTAACAATATATTGAGCGTAATATAGTACTCTCTCAAGATTACGTGGTGTCATGTCCAAAAGGAGCCCGAGCCAGCCTGGGGTTCCTTTAGCAAACCATATGTGTGCAACAGGAGCTGCTAAATTGATATGCCCCATTCTCTCACGACGAACTTTCGCCCGGGTTACTTCAACTCCACACCTGTCACATATAACGCCACGATACCTTATTCTCTTGTATTTTCCACAATAGCACTCGAAATCTTTGGTTGGTCCGAAAATTCTCTCATCGAACAATCCATCTTTTTCAGGTTTTTGATTTCTATAATTAATTGTTTCAGGTTTAGTCACTTCACCATAGGACCAAGCCCTGATCTGGTCAGGGGAAGCTATTGAAATTCTGATAGCGCTAAAATCACTATCCGTCATTTTCGGACTCCTCATCTATTTCGATTTCTGTATCTACTTCGTCTAATAAATCTGCTGATTCTTCTTCAAGAACCCCGACAGGGGCTGCTGTAATCAATTCTTTATCGGGAATTTCGTTTTTGCCCAAAAGTTCAACGGCTAAACCTAGACTTTGAAGCTCTTTTTGTAGCACGTGAAAACTTTCCGGGATACCGGGCTCCATTATATCTTCGCCTTTAACAATTGATTCATAAACCTGTTGTCGACCTTGAACATCATCGGACTTAACTGTCAACATTTCCTGTAGGTTATGAGCTGCGCTATAGGCTTCAAGAGCCCAAACTTCCATTTCACCAAACCTCTGTCCACCAAATTGTGCCTTTCCACCAAGAGGTTGTTGAGTTATTAAAGAATAAGGGCCCGTTGATCTAGCATGGATTTTATCTTCCACTAAATGAATGAGCTTCAGCATGTATATGTAGCCTACTGTGACAGGTTGCCCAAAAGGCTCACCTGTTCTACCATCACGTAACATTACTTTGCCATAAATAGGTGGGTGGTGCCCTGATTTATCGTAATGATCTGATGTTGCATCAATGAGTTTCTTTCCAGTCAATTTAGAGCTCTTGATCCCTTCATCTTCTAGCCAGAGCCGCAAACAAGTCTCTTTAGCCGGGCCAATAACAGTATCGTCAAAAAGATCGGCTCCCTTTATACCTCTGTTTTCAAGCCATTTTTCTGCGATTGATTGGTCAAACTCCAATGGGCCGCCTTCTTCTTTACTAAAAACAGCATCAGATTCATGGGCGATCCATGCTCTACCAAGTGCATCTTCAATTGAAGCGGGCTCTGCCCCATCGAAGACTGGGGTTACTACTTTAAAACCTAAATCACTTGCTGCAGCACCAATATGAGTTTCCAAAATTTGCCCTAGATTCATACGGCTAGGAACCCCTATAGGATTCAATATTATCTGCAAAGGGG
>JAPYRO010000089.1 GCA_029941095.1 Dehalococcoidia bacterium | reverse complement strand
GCCTAATATGAGTGATGCTAATACCTGAGATTGTTTATAGCCGTCTCTTACAGTGAGATATGCGAATTGAATAGGCTCTGCAAGTATACGGATGGGAGCTAAACTATTTATGCCCACACCTGTATTTTCTACAATAAAAAGCCTCGTTAGCCGGGGAGGGTTTTCGGTGAAAAGTATCTTCCATCTATAAGCACTTACAAATGAGCTGAGTACTACAATTCCTATAGACCCAAGGATAAATTGTAAAGATAAGTTAGCAATATTATTTCTAAATATACTAAGATTTATATCTCGGGTGGTAAACCAAAGGAATATCACACCTATAACAAATCCTAGAAAAACCCTAACAATCAGTTGCGGTCTCTTCAAGGGATTCATCTAAAGTAGGTTACCTTTCATTGTTATCGGATTGCGTGTAACAACCAGCTCGGATCAGTTTCTCTGCTATTGATTCGGTTGTCAATAATACATTTGATATTGTTGTTTCGTTACTACATTATAACGATACTTTTGTTATATTAGATATTGTCATAACATAAATGAAAACAGGATTAATAATGAAAATAGGCGCTCATGTTTCTTCTTCTGGTGGTATTGATAAAGCAATTGACAGAGCAGAAGATATTCAAGCAGAAGCTGTACAGTTATTCATTACGCCACCACAAGGTTGGGCAAAGACAAACCACTCAGATGAATCAATCGGTTCATTTAGATCAAAGGCAGAGGTAGCGAATATTGGCCCTGTCTTTTTTCATGGAATATATTTGATTAATTTAGCTACTGACAATAAAACGAATTTAGAGAAAAGTATAGACTCGCTTGTTTATTATATGAATTTTGCCAAAAGACTTGGCGCTCAGGGGGTGATTTTTCATACAGGAAGTCATAAAGGAGCGGGATTAGACGCTGTATTTGATCAAATTGTAGATAGCTTCAATAAAGTATTAGATAAATCTCCTTCTGAAGGGGTATCGCTTTGTATTGAAAATAATGCAGGACATGGCAATCAAATAGGATCAAATTTTGATGAATTAGGTGAAATTATTTCAGCTGTAGGAGACGATAGATTAAATGTTTGTTTGGATACCTGCCATTTGCTGGCGTCGGGTTATGATATTCGAGATAAAAAATCCTTGGATAAGGTAATGTTACAATTTGACGAGAAAATTGGAATTCAGCGTTTGGTGGCAGTTCACGCTAATGACGCGAAGAGTGATTTGGGAAGTAACTTGGACCGTCATGAAAATATTGGTGATGGGTTTATAGGAATGGATGGCTGGGAAACCATTGTAAGTCATGAATCTTTTCGAGAAGTACCATTCTTCTTAGAAGTACCTGGGATTAAAGGAAGAACAGGTCCTGATCTAGAGAACGTTTTACGGCTAAAGACTATTCGAGATCGGCTCGATATATAGTAAACAATATTCTATTTACGCTTTAATTTTTCTGAGAGCTCGCTTGGATGAGATTTTAGTCTAGCAAATAAGTCAGATTCATCCCCGATATTTATAGAGGTCGTTTCGAGAAGTAAATCCAATCCTACCATGAAGTCATTGGCATCGATGAATTCTGGTTCAATTAATGATTCTCCTAACCCATTATGGTAATGTGCAAGTGGAAAGGCTATTCCCGTAGCACTATAACCATTTAAGATAAATGCACTAGCTTCGCATACCCCTCCATCCATCAACTGTCGTTGAATCTGGATATCCTTCTCTCTCTTTTTTAAATGTTCTTTAGATAAATTCAGGAGTGATTCTGCCTGTTGTGAAAAAGTGGTGGCAGCATCTCCTACTCTTATTATTGGCCCTTTTCCTATCTCCCCACCAGGAATTGACTTAGATGTTTCTATTGAGATAATTATTGTTTCTTTTGATATAAGTTCATCATGTGCTATTAATCGTGCACCAACCAAGCCAGCTTCCTCGGCCCTTGTAAAAATAGCCTGTACATTTCCAGGTTTATTCTCTTTGGCAAGGTGTTCTAAAATAGTTAGAGATGCAGCGCAACCTACAAGGTCATCGCATGCTCGCATCCGAATTTTCCCGTCTTCTAGGATGAATTCTGGGAGATCAAAAACTGCGAAGGCCGGGAGAATGGGAATTACATCTTCAATAGTCATAATTTGTAAAGTTTCTGCTGAGTTTGAATGCCTTCCTAGAGATTTACCTTTAATTGTTTGCCCTATTGAATCGTGTATGATTAGTGGTGTTGGTTTCGTAAATATTGAGTCAGAAGTACGTCCAATCATTTTCCCAACAAGGTCGCTTTTTCCTATTGATATTATTTCAATACCAGGATGATCCATATGAGATACAAAGGCGATTTGAGGTTTGGAGTTTTCGCGAGCAGGATTCCTATAAGAGGCAATTATGTTTCCATATTTATCCTCAAAATACTCTATATTTTGTTCTTCCAAAATTTGTTTTATTTGTAAAGAGACCTTGGTTTCATGATATGGAACCGCTGCTTCTTTTCCTAATCGTTGAAGTATCGATAACGCTCTTTCCAACATACCCTTATTCTTCAAAGCCAACTCTCCTTTTGATACCTAATGCAATGTTAAACCATAATAGAATTTTGAGCGACGTTACTAAAACGTGACCACAATTTACTAGTCGCCGTGCTATCATCTGATATAGCTAGTCGTGAGAATATATGTTTGTTAGGGAAGTAGTGTATGTTGAGGGCCAATAACTGTGGCGAGTTAGATAATTCTAATGTTGGACAAAAAGTGACTGTCGCCGGTTGGGTTAATAGGAGAAGAGATCACGGGGGTTTAATTTTTTTAGATCTTAGGGATCGATCGGGAATTGTTCAGGTTACTTTTGATCCAGATAAGAATAGAGAGAGTTATCTGATAGCTGAACAACTTCGTAGTGAATGGGTGGTTGGAGTTGAGGGGACCGTTTTTGATAGACCAGATGGCACCTCTAATCCTAATATGAGTAGTGGTGAAATTGAGATACAGGCAGAGAAACTTGAAATTTTTAATAAGAGCCTTAACCCTCCGTTCTATATAAACGAGGAATCTGAAGTTGACGAATCTCTTAGACTTGAATACCGCTATCTGGATCTCCGAAGAAACCGTATGTATTCTAATATTTTATTGAGACATAATGTTGTTAAATTCATCAGAGATTTTTTTGACGAACGAGATTTTCTCGAGATAGAAACACCTATATTGATTAAGAGTACACCGGAAGGAGCCAGAGATTACTTAGTGCCCTCTCGAGTTTACCCTGGCCATTTCTTTGCTTTACCCCAGTCACCCCAACAACTAAAACAACTTCTTATGATTGGCGGGATAGAAAAATATTTTCAGATTGCTCGATGTTTTCGAGACGAAGATTTACGAGCCGATCGGCAGCCCGAATTTACTCAATTAGATGTGGAGATAAGCTTTGTAGAGGAACCGGATATTTTTTCACTTATTGAAAAACTATTTTCAAATTTGGTTTCTGAGATTACCCCTGAGCTCCAAGTTACCAGCCCTTTCCCTATTTTGACCTACGAAGAATCCATGAATCGATTTGGATCAGATAAACCTGATTTACGATTTGCTATGGAACTCATCGAGATTACTGAGATTGATGGTTTAGATATAATTGATGTATTTAAATCGGTAATAAATGGAAATGGAATAATTAAGGCAATAACTGTGCCCAATGGTTCTAATTTATCAAGACGTGATGTGACAGAGTTAACCGAAGCGGCCCAATCGCACGGGGCAAAGGGCCTGCTGACTATAGCGATAGAAGGAGATACTGACCTTCCTTTATCTGAAATAAAAATTGAAAATATCAAGTCACCGCTTTCCAAGTACTTGACCGCTGAATTAGTTAAGGATTTATCGGTTAAAGTGAATGCAAGTGTAGGGGACATGATACTAATCGTTGCCGGAGAAAAACTTGTGGTTAATCAATCTCTAGGTGAAGTCCGAAATGTTTTAGGTGATAAATTAAATATGAAAGACCCAGCGAAACTTAACTTCGTATTTATAACTGAGTTTCCGCTTTTTCAGTGGAGTAAGGAACGTGCCCATTGGGAGGCCACCCACCATCCTTTTACTGCTCCAAAATTGGAAGATATGCGATTACTGGGTGAATCCCCAGGTGATATCAAATCGAGAGCGTATGATTGTGTTTTAAATGGTTATGAGATAGCTTCAGGTTCTATCAGAATTCATGAGAAAGAATTACAAGAAGATATATTAAGGTTCATTGGATATTCTTCAAAGGAAATGGATGAAAGGTTTGGTCATCTGTTGAAAGCTTTGAGTTATGGCGCTCCCCCTCACGGCGGTATTGCTGCAGGAATTGATAGGCTTGTTGCGATTCTCGCTGGTGAACCCAATATAAGAGAAGTTATTCCTTTTCCAAAAACTCAAACATCACAAGATTTATTGATGAAAGCACCCTCATTAATTGATAACCAGCAATTACAAGATATAGGACTTAGTATTAACAAAATTATTCAAGAAGAATAGGTAATAAATTATTGTGTGCTGTGTATAATAGGTTCAGTAATTTCACCGATTGTTTTTAGGAGTATTAAACGTTGAAGATCACCTCAGAAGATCTAAAGAATCGACAGATACAGCTTGTCATTGAATTGGAACCCGATGAGATTGAGAAGCATAAGGAACGTTCATATAAGAAATTAGTTGGGCAATACAACGTGCCAGGTTTTCGCAAAGGGAAAACTCCCCGCCCTATTCTTGAAAGATTTATTGGGTCAGAGACTTTAGTGCAAGAAGGGCTAGAGCAATTTTTGGATGATATGACTGTAGATGCTGTTGAAGAGGAGAACTTGGAGCCAGTGGCTCCCCCTAAGATAACTGATATTGATTCTCTTGATCCAATTACTTTTACTACGGTAATTCCTTTGAAACCAGAGGTGACATTGGGCGATTATGATTCCATCAGGTTGCCAAAAGAAAAAATTCAAGTAGAAGAGGCTCAAGTAGAAGAGGTTATTGAGAATATAGTTATGCAGAAGACACCCTGGGAGCCTGTTGAAAGAGAGTTAAAATTGGGTGATCTTTCCACTGTCGATATTGATGGTTATGTTGTAAAAGATAGTGGAGAAGTTTCAGATTCTACTTTTATGGCAGAGAAGTCGATAAGTTACTTGATTAACAATGATGTAACTTATCCTGTACCAGGTTTTGCAGACAATCTAGTAGGAGCAGGCCAGGGTGATACAAGAGAATTTTCGATTGAAGTACCTGAAGATTTTTCTATGGAAGAACTGAAAGGTAAGGAAGCGAAATTTGTGGTTACTGTTCATGAAGTGAAAGATCAGGTAAAACCGGAGATTGACGACGAGTGGGCTAAGTCAGTTTCGCTTACCGATGATGAATCTTACGAGAGCCTAGATGCTCTAAAAAATAAGATCAGGGGTGATATAGAAGAACGTTCCAAACAAGATTTAGATG
>JAPYRO010000088.1 GCA_029941095.1 Dehalococcoidia bacterium | reverse complement strand
TAGATTCCGAAGTGTTTCAGAGTATATTGAGATACTGGCGGTTGTAGAAGCAGCTAGAACGGTACCACTCAAGACAGGAAGAAATAATGGCGCATAAGCTACTAATCTTCGAATAATTAGATGGAACAGTTGGTTTGTAAGCATTTAACCCTCGTTATCCGACCTGATTATAGTTGCAATAGAAAGTCGATTTTGAGCTACTAAGACCGAAACAACAAAAACTATCACCGACGCAATAATAACGGAACAAAAAATAAGTAGAAGAGAAAGATCAACATTCAAAGAATAATAAGGTGATGCCCCTTTTACAGAAAGGTTATTAAACCTAGGCACCAGTATTTGGCTCAAAAATAAACCCGTAGCAAGACCTAAAGGTAAGGACATGGCTACTGTGGAAAAATACCCTAGGGATAAGCTTGAATTGTTTGCAACCACGCCCAATCCTAAGGCTTTCAAAATTGCGATTTCTCTCGTGCTCTTTTTTATCGTATACAGTAAATACGAACCAATCCCGAGGCCAAGTAATAAAAGAGTATACCCAGTTGCTAAAAGTGCTGCTCCCTTCCAACCAGCGGCTTCTAAGGGGTTCTTATCACTGCTCTCCATTATCGTCGATTTATCAATTATCGTCCCAGTCAATTCGGGTTTATCAGATAAATAACTCACCAGATCTATAGTTTCATTTTGCTCGGAGAAACGAAGCATAATCTCATTAGGCCATACATACGGCCCAATATTAGTAACATTTAAGTGATCTAATAAACTTTCTCCATCCATCACCAAGAATCCTACTGGATTCGGATTCAACGTCGGAAATTTATCTATCTCTCCAACTATTCTAATCGGCACCAGGCGGCCAGAAATATATATACTCGTTACATCACCCACTTCGATACCCTTGAGAGAAAGAAATCGATCATGGGCTAAAGCAGGTAC
The DNA here is from genome assembly GCA_029941095.1 of Dehalococcoidia bacterium. Classification (GTDB taxonomy): domain Bacteria; phylum Chloroflexota; class Dehalococcoidia; order UBA6926; family UBA6926; genus UBA6926. The sequence goes on along the minus strand of JAPYRO010000088.1, from coordinate 4,551 downwards.
GCGATCAAATTTAGGGGTTACGTAAATACCTCTTAATCCCTGGGCGGTCTGTTTCCCCCATTCAAATCGAAGTACTTCCCCTCTATTGCTATCAATAACTCCAGTTACAGAATCAGATCTTGTACCAGTAACCAATACGGGTAACCAATCTCTAGCAATATCGAAATTATCAACCTCGAGAGACTCCGTTTCTGCGTTCGCTGCCGTTAAATCATCTATCAGGATTGAACCTGGAGAGCCACCAGATCCAAACGCATTCTCAAAAATAAGAATCGACTTCAATTTATAAGGACCTGGAGGAGCTGGTTGATTACCTTTCGCCAGATCAACAGTTAATTTTTTCCAATCAAAAAAGTTAAGTGGTCCCATGCTATATATGTGGCTAGCTCCATCAGAATCCATTATGTGAAGCCATAAAAAACGATTCCCCTTGCCATATTCTGGTTTAACCCATACTGATATCGAAGTGCTCCCCATTTCAATAAGTCGTGGTGCTACTGAACTAGAGGAAGCAAAGGCTAATTTGTTTATGCCCTCGTTTAAATCATCAATTTGAACAGAATTGGTTACCAAAGTATCTCCAATAGTTTCTACATCCACCCCAAGTAACGGTACGAGAGTTCCAACCTGTATTGAACCAATACCTCCGACCGATCGATAAGCTGCTGTCGCTCTATCTATACCCTCTTCGGCGGAAAAAACAATGTCTAGATCAGAAAATGACATCAGATCAAATCCACCTGGTCTTGAAATTTTGGCATCGCCGCCAGTGCTAAAATAAGCAGCCTCTTCTTGGCTACGCTCGAGAGTACCGCCAAAACTAGCAAGAAAAGCTCCTACTGATGAAACAAGTAATACGAGACCTCCCAATAGCAAAGCATCAGCCGGAAACCTTGCTATTCGATCAATTGCTAACTTCGTTGATAATAAATTAGTTTTTGAAATAAAATATGCCATCAATGAAGCTACTATAGGAAAGAATCTATAAAAACCAAACAATATCACAAGAACTACAACAATAGGCATGAGCAAAATTATATTTTCAAAATCAGAGAAAGTTCTCGCGTTATCAATCGCACCCTGTCCTTCACCTGATTTACTGCCCCAAAATTGAAAAAGTATAATACCTGCGAGAATCAAGAACCAAGCATCTATAAAATACTTTTGCCACCAAAACGGTTTTGGGCGATATTGGTCCGCTGAATCCACTATTATTTCTTCGGATTTCATTGTCATAAGTGTTGGAAAAACGATGAACAATAATGAAAGGATTAACCCGCCAACGACCCAAGGATAAATCGATAAAATTTTCAGATCAGTTACACTATCCAGCCCTGCGCTATTGGCCCATACAGGGGAGACACTAAGAATCTTGATTATGCTGTAAGAGATCATAGGGGCGAGAATCAAACCCAAGATCATGATTACGAATATCGAAGCAAACACGTTCGTCGTAATATTACGTAAGTTAGCTCCTCTGCTTCTTAAAAGAATAATTTGATTCAAGTAAACATCTTTTAAGATTAACCCAAGCATAAAAAATATATACAACGAAACTATCGAGGATAAGCTAAAAACAATGGTTAGTGGAATTGATGACTTTGTTAGCTGTCGTTGAAAATTCTCCACATTACCTTGAATACCTAAAAATAGATCTCCACTGGGAAAGGATTCGCTTAAATCAGTTGAAAAATTCGTAACGATATTTTGAGTCTCATCCACCCCAAATTCAATCAATTCAAGTTGGTCCAAATAGATAATATCTTTAGTAGTTCCCAGCAAAGAGAAATTTTCTCCTAACATGAAAAACGTGTTTTGATCCACAAATAATCTTAAAAGCCACCTATCGCCTGCCAACTGGGTGTCGAAGTATTCAGTTCCCTGACCTGCCCAATACAATTCATTTATATCTCTGGGTGCGATTATTGCGGTGACGTTTGCTGTAATTGTTGGATAATTTCTTCCCGAAAATGCCGAGATTTCTATAATGTCTCCGACTCCGATATCCAGTTTATCTGCTGCAAGTTCGCCAATCGCTATCTTGATTTCGCTCGGTCCTATAGGAGAATCGCTAGAATATGCTTGATCATGTGTTGGGAGGGTACCATCAACAATGGTTATATATTCATCATAACCGGACAGGAACTGGAAAAATGCCACTGAATCGACACTGGGCCGTCTCAACATTGTTGCTGAAGATCTTGGGGTTGTAGCATAAACTTCATTAGATATGAATGATCCTTTAAATGAGTTTTGTGCTATCGAACTAATAATGTCACGATCCTCCTTGTAGGCGTTCTCGGAGAGCGGTGCAAAGGACGTCACAACCTGGGGATGTAAATTGTTTCCCAGATCTTGGAGAGAATTAGCGAAAGCGGCCTTTTCAACAGTGTTCAAATATAGTGGAGCAACAGAAAAATATATTGAACCTAAAATGATCGCTAGAGAAGTTATAATAAAAAACGAAAGGCTAGCTCTAACTTGCTTCCAAGGCATGAAAGTGGAAATCAATAAACGGCTCCTTGATTCTGAATACTTGCAGTGCTTATATATTATCACTAGGGTGAACAGTATGCTTAAAGATGAACACCTAAACCTGGTCGACTGCCACACGCACTTGGATCAATATTCTCCGGACGAAATTGAAGAAATTATTGGGCGCTGCAAATTACGAGGTGTCGCAGGAATTATTTCAGCCGGAGTCAATCTAGTATCTTCGGCAGAAAACAGAAATTTGGCAATGAAATACCCAAACTATATCGGGGCGGGTGCTGGTATTCACCCAATGGAAATCAGTGGTGATTTGGATACTCGAGCAATGGATCAATTATTCGATTTAGCAAAACAAAAAGAAGTGTTATGTATTAGTGAAATCGGTTTAGATTATGAAGCGGCTTCGGCAGAAAAAACATTGCAAAAAGAGGTTTTCACACAACAAATACAAATAGCGTGCGAGGTAAACAAGCCTATCGTTTTCCACAACAGAGGTGCGTCAAAAGAACCTATCGAAATCTTACATAGTCAAACTAAAGGAGCAATTGAAATTGTTGCTCACTACTTCCAGGGAACAGCAGAATATACATACGCATGCTTAGATAATGGAATGTACCTTTCAATTGCCAAGACTTTACTAAGCATGCCCGATTTACAAGCATTGGTTAAAAACGATATTCCATTAGAACAGATAGTGCTTGAGACTGATTCTTATCCTCAGCCGTTTAAAAAAAAGCGGTCTTCCTGGACCGAACCTTGGGAGATAGAAAAAATTGCAAGGAAAATTGCAGGTTTAAAAGGTATAGACGTAAAAGAAGTTGAGTATATAACAAATAGAAATGCCAATAAAATATTTGGCTTGAATTGAATAGAGGTGTACATTTAGTGTATATGAGGTAGAAGGAGGGGGAATATGGAACCACGACCGAATGCAACAGCACTACCAATCAATTGGGATCAAAAGAATCGGGCCAAGCTAGATTTTATTCAAGCATTCATATCAAGACCTGGAATGATGTTGAGGCCAATCACCGACGCGCACTATGAAGGAAAAGCTCAATCAGTAAATGGAAATAGCACGCCGACGCACGAATCCATATCTGAGATTATGGACGGCGAACCTCTCGTACAGTATTTACGATTCCTAAGACGAAAAAGCCAAGATATGAAATGGGTTGCTTTAACTAAATTTATGCAACAGCACGAATCTGATATCTCAAAATGGCTGGGCGACCAGGACGAAAAATACGGGAAATTAGTTCTTGATTCCTCAATGGAAATGCCAGACTATTACGCAACTGGATTTCACCATCAACCTGGTGGCTTCGCTGATAATGAATTTTCCGGCTTAATGTATGATGTCGGACTAGATATTTCTTTTGCAATGGGAAGTCCGGGTGGAGTTGCAGATTTAGTTCCGGATAATAAATATGAGCGTATCCTAGATCTAGGATGCGGAAGCGGGCGTAGTACAGAACCGTTCAAAGCAAGATTTACAGAATCACAGGTAATGGGTATTGATCCGTCTGAACCTCTATTGAGAACCGCTGTAAAACGAGCAAAACAAAAAAACCTAGTAATCGACTATTATCAAGGTATAGCAGAATCGACCCCTTTTCCAGATAATCATTTTGACCTATTAACAGCTACCATATTATTTCATGAGGTGTCTGACAACGGAGCACTAGAAATACTAAAAGAATCACGCAGAATTTTGAAACCAGGAGGGATTTTGGTAATAGGCGACTTGCTCCCATATTCTCAATCGACAGCTTATGACAGATGGTACGATGAGTGGCAGGTAGTGCACAATAACGAGCCATTTTTTGCGGATGCAAAAACTCGGGATATGAATAGCCTTGGTAAATCCGCTGGTTTTGGAAAAGTAGAAGAAAATTTTAGGGGTAAACCATCATTTTTTGGAGATCGAAAACGGGTACCGGGAATGCCTTATATAGTAACAGCAACAAAATAGTAATTTTAATGATTTTGATAACTTAATATCGAGTTACAAAGGAGAAGTCATTGTCTGAATTAAGAGAAAATAGACCCGAAGGT
>JAPYRO010000087.1 GCA_029941095.1 Dehalococcoidia bacterium | reverse complement strand
CTATTGAACCGCGGGCTACGACATTTCTTGGGTCAGCATGTTAGGCAGGCAGGTTCACTTGTTGCTCCAGACCATTTTAGATTTTATTTTTCACATAACGACTCTATAGATTCACATACTTTGATGAGAGTTGCTGATACGGTAAATACACGAATAATGCATAATCTAATTGTCCGAACAGAAACTAAGTCGATTAATGACGCCTTAGATGATGGAGCACTTGCCTTTTTCGGTGACCGTTATGAAGAAATGGTCCGTACTGTTTCTATTTTAGGAAATTCCCAAACTGATGGTGGTATTCACAGCTATGAATTATGCGGCGGGACACATGTCGAATCGACAGGGCAGGTGGGTTATGCATATGTTACGAGCGAAGGAACGATCGGGTCAGGCGTTCACAGAATAGAAGCGGTGGCGGGAGAGTCAGCCCAAGAACTTTTGTCTAAACGTCTCGATCTACTAAGTAATATAGCAGTCAACTTGAATGTTTCAATAGATGATATTGAGAGCAGAATTGACACACAAATCCAAGATTTGAATACTAGTCGGAAGACTATAAAACACCTCAACAAACAGATTCTATCTTCTCAGATTCCTAAATTGAAAGAATCAATATTTCAATCATCCGGCAACAGTATCTCTTGTATCGTTGAATCTATAGGAGAAATTGATTCGCAAGATCTAATTCTTGAGCTTGTTGATATACTCAATGAGTCTATCAACGACGCGGTAATAATTATAGGAGCTATTGTTAATGACAAACCATATTTTGTTTGTTCGGTAAGCCCTAATCTAATCGGGCGAGGAGAACCATTCCATGCAGCACGCTTAATCAAAGATGTAGCTGCAGGGGTCAATGGTGGTGGCGGCGGAAAAGCTGGAATAGCAACAGCCGGAGGTAAAGATAAAAATTTGATGGAACAGGCTATTATGATCGGTAGAAACAAGCTTCTTAGTATTTAGATGGTGTGGAGGCATAAGTTTGGCAAGGATCATAGGATTAGATCTTGGGAAAGCTCGTACAGGGATAGCGGTAACTGATCCTACCCAAACGATTGTCAGCCCTGTTGGTACTATAAAAGCCAAGAATGAAGATGATCTGACATCAAACATCAAAATATTTGTAAACCAGTATAAGCCAGAATCTGTAGTTGTTGGGATTCCTAGATCAATGGATGGTAGTACGGGCAATATGGCAAAATGGGCGGAGAAGTTTCGCCGACAACTTGAAAAAGAACTGGATATACCTGTTAAAGGGTGGGACGAAAGAATGTCAACGGTGTCGGCAAAACGAATTTTACGAGAAAATACCAAATCTGATACCAATAACTATGGTGACGATGCCGTTTCAGCTGCTGTCATATTGGAATCCTATATGGCTTACCATAATCGTAAAATATGACTAGGTTGGCTAACATTTGGAGGGTTCAGTGCAGTACACAGGTATTATAGGAAACCCTTTGGGGCACTCACTTTCACCTATTTTTCAGCAAGCAGCGTTTGACCATCTAGGTCTTGATATTAAGTACGAGTTGTTTCCTACCGATGCTCAAGAACTAGAGAGCAGAGTTGAATCTCTAAGAGCATTAGATTGCTTGGGGGTTAACGTAACGATTCCATATAAGACCAATGTAATTCCGTTTCTGGATAACCTTGATGAAACTGCACAACTGATAGGGGCGGTAAATACAATTGTTAACAAGAAAGGGAAGCTGATTGGCTACAACACCGATGGTTTAGGATTTATTAGGTCGTTATCACTTGAAACTCAGATTTCTTTGGATAAAACGAACATTTTAATAGTGGGAGCTGGAGGATCTGCCAGGGCAGTTTTAGTTGCTCTATTAAAAGAAAATCCATCCGCTATTGTTGTTGCAAACCGTTCAATAGATCGAGCTAATGAATTGGTTGAGGCCGTTCTCGACATCAATGAAACAAATATCCAAGCAGTAAAATTAAGTGTGATTGAAAAACATCTTTTAGAACGTGATTTCGACTTAATAGTTAATTGTACTCCCCTAGGGATGAAAGGAGGATTACACGAAGATGATCTCCCAAACATATTGGATTACGTCAACACAGAAACTATTGTTTATGATTTGGTTTACAATCCAAGAGTAACCCCTTTAATGTCAAACGCGAAAAAGAGCTCTGAGTTTGTCTTTAATGGGTTAGAAATGCTTATACAACAAGGAGCGGCTTCTTTTCAAATTTGGACTGGGAACGAAGCTCCAGTTCCGATAATGCGAAAAGCTATACAAGAAACCTTATATAATCGGCAGGGCACGTAAATCTATAGGTAGAATGGAGTAGATATCAGATGGGTGCATTCAGGTTCTTTTCCGCTGGTGAATCACATGGTCCTGGTTTAACTGCGTATGTGGAAGGTTTACCAGCAGGATTAGAGATATCTGAGGCATATATTCGAGAGGACCTTGCAAGACGACAAAAAGGGTACGGTAGGGGCAAAAGGCAGCAGATCGAAACAGATTTTGCGAAAATAACCTCCGGAGTAAGGCACGGGGTAACAATCGGAGGCCCAATATCGATGTTTATCGAGAATACAGATTTTAGTACAGGCAAAGGTCCGGATGGAGTTCTTTGGACCGATGAAATGTCCGTTGAACCTTCGGATGTTCCATACGAAAAAATAACTAAACTAAGACCCGGCCACGCTGATACACCCGGAATCGTAAAGTACGCACAAGATGATGCGCGAAATATCCTCGAGCGCTCAAGCGCAAGAGAAAGTGCAGCTCGAGTAGCAGCTGGAGCCCTGGCGAGAACTTTCTTAAACCAACTGGGTATCCAGGTTTTTAGCCATGTTAGCGCTTTAGGTAGCGTTAACTCTGAAGCAGATATCAATAGAATTGATTGGCCATCAGTTGAATCATCGCAATTACGATGTGCAGATCCTGAGGCAGAGTCCAAGATGATCAAAGAAATAGATAGCGCTAGGGAAGAAGGAGATAGCTTGGGGGGCGTGTTTGAAGTAATCGGATATAATTTGCCCATTGGTCTTGGTAGCCATACCCAGTGGGATAAAAAATTATCTTCGAGACTTGCAGCAAGTGTTATGAGTATTAATGCTGTAAAGGGAGTTGAATTTGGGGCGGGTTTTGAGCAAGCTAAAATGAGGGGATCTGCTGTCCATGATGTTATTATACCGATTGAAGAATGGGACACCGGTGAAGAACTTGAATTCCCAAAACCATGGCCAAGACGATCCAATAACTCTGGTGGCCTAGAAGGTGGAATGACCACTGGTGAACCCTTGATAGTAAGAGCAATGGTAAAACCCATAGCAACAATCATGAATGCCCTTGAAACAGTAGATTTAAATACAGGGGAAAAAGTTGAAAAAGCCCATTATGAAAGAAGTGACATAACATTCGTTCCCACATGCGCCGTAATTGGAGAGGCAATGGTTATGATGGTGGTAGCTGATGCAATACTAGAGAAATTTGGTGGCGACCATATTAAAGAGACCAAAAAGAATTTGACTACTTACCTAAAGTCTGCCGGACCACGAGGATAATACCTGGTTACAAACCTGGAGATTCAGTGACTACAAACAACAAACATATTTATCTAATCGGGTTTTCATACTCTGGGAAGACAGTGGTTGGCCAAATATTGGCACGCCTATTAGAGCAACCCTTTATTGATATTGATGAAGAAATCACCGGGTCCCAGGGGCAGTCAGTAGAATCAATATTCTCCGAACATGGAGAATCCTATTTCAGAGATTTAGAATCTCAGAAACTGAACAACATCTCGTCTGGTAGTAGCAAAATTATTTCGACCGGCGGTGGTATTGTAATCAACCCTGAAAATAGAGAAATAATGAGAAAAACTGGGTTTGTGATCCATTTGGAAACCTCTCCTCAAGTAGTTTTGGAACGGATGTTGGCGGACTCAAAAGGGGAATCACGCCCTCTACTAGATACGCAAAATCCTATTCAAGATATACAGGATTTAAGGTTAAAACGAGCTCCTTTCTACTATGATTCTGATTGGGTAGTGAAAACAGACCAATTGAGCCCTGTCGAAGTAGCAAATCTCGTAATAAATGGATTGGAGATAATAAAGAATAAGAACCCCAAATTACCTGACACCTATAGCGGATCCAAAAACCCAAATGCCAAAACTATCAATGTACAGACAGAATCTTCCAATTATGAAGTCATATTAGGGCTGAATATTATCGAAGATATAGGGCAGATTATCTTATCAAGACTGGGCAAATCAAAATGCCACCTAATAATCGATAGTGCTATAGAGGACATATTCGCTAATTTGATTCATGAATCGTTAAATAAGGCAAACATAGAATTTAATACTTATTCATATTCAGGGGGAGAAGAGAATAAAAATTTAGATTCTGCATCGGAAATGTATGCATGGTTATCTGAAGTTAAAGCTGAGAGATCAGATATTATCTTGGCGGTTGGAGGAGGTGTTACTGGAGATCTCGCAGGATTTGTAGCAGCTACGTACGCTCGCGGTTTAAAAGTTATTCATGTTCCAACAACATTACTTGCTATGGTTGATTCGTCTATTGGGGGTAAGGTAGCCATAGATCTTCCCGCAGGCAAAAATTTGGTTGGTGCATTTCATCAGCCGTCTTTAGTTGTTTCTGACATCGCATCATTAAGCTCTTTACCCACAAAAGAGATGGTTTCCGGTTGGGCGGAGATCATTAAAACGGCGTTAGCATTCGATGTTTCTCTTATTAATTCGTTAGATGAACTAAAATTCATTGAATATTCTGATATTACCAATGAGATTTTACTTGATATTGTGTATCGAACGGCCAAAATAAAATCGAACGTGATAACAATCGATGAAAAAGAAACTACGGGCCTTCGGTCCAGATTGAATTACGGCCATACTTTAGGTCACGCTATTGAAGCTGCAGGCAAATATAAAATGTTAACTCATGGTGAATGTGTAGCTTTAGGAATGGTATTCGCATCTACATTGGCTCTCGCTCTAGGGATTATTGATCAAGATTTTAAAGAAAAGCACGATAACTTAATTGCCAGTTTTGGCTTACCGACAAAACCACCGTCACAATTAGAAATCAAAGATGTTTTGAACAGTATGAAAAGAGACAAAAAAATCGTAGACGGAAAATTGACCTGGATTCTTTCAGGTCAATTTGGTTATAGCAAGCAATATAAAGATATTGCTACGAGTACATACCTGCCATTAGTTGAATCGTTTTTACGTAGCACTGAATAATGTTGCAGTAATCTTGATACAGTTTTATTCTATTTTTGAAGATAGGTCTGGATACTGGGTGATCGCTGGTGTTTCATTGATGAAACACGGGAGGAAAGTCCGGGCTTCAAAGGACAGGACGCTGGGTAACTCCCAGGGGGCGCTTTAGCGTTCACGGAAAGTGGCACAGAAACAAAACCGCCTATGGTCTATATGACACAGGCAAGGGTGAAAACGTGCGGTAAGAGCGCACGGCTTACAAT
>JAPYRO010000086.1 GCA_029941095.1 Dehalococcoidia bacterium | reverse complement strand
AGATTTGTCTCTCTGGGTTTAAATAAAGGAGACAGAGTTGGTATTTTGTTGTTCAATTCAATTGAATATCTGGAAATTATGTATGGCGCAATGTATGCAGGTGTTGTACCCGTAAATATAAATGCACGCTACAAAACAAATGAGCTGGATTATTTATTAAAGGATAGTGATTGTAGATATTTATTTATCTCTTCTGAATCCGATGAAATAACAAATTTTTCTCAATTAATCCTCTCAGTACTTGATGAAAACAACCAAAAAGTTGGAAGCCTAATTGACACCTACGTAATTGGTGGAAGCGATGACGAGAGGTTGAAAGATTTTACAGAATTTCTTCAATTAAGTATTGATAATGTTGAGATCAATAAGCCAATCAGTAAAGGTGAAGATTCTGCTTTTATTATGTATACATCAGGAACAACTTCTAACCCGAAAGGATGTCCACTTAGCCATAACAATATGATCCATTCTTCTGTATCGATGGCTGAAAGATGGACGATGACCGAAAATGACACATTTTGGGATCCATTACCCATGTTTCATATGTCTGCCATTCTTCCCTTTTCTGCATGTTTGATATCAAAATCTCCCTATATTTCTACTGTGTATTTCGATGCAGATGAATCTATAAAAATTCTCGAAGAAAAAAAAGTTACTATAGCCTTCCCTGCTTTTCCCGCAATAATGCTTGCTCTAATCAATCACCCTGAATTTAATGCTTCTAAATTGTCAAAAATAAGAATTCTAAATAATGTAGCTCCAATAGATACCCTTCGATCCTTTCAAGATGCGCTACCAAATGCCAAGCAGGTGTCGGCTTACGGTTTAACAGAGGCTGGAGGTGTATCATCATATGGCTCACCTGATGATCCCCTAGAGAAGAGAATTACAACCAGTGGTAGGCCATTTCCTGGAGTAGAAATAAGAATAATTGACCCAGAAACAGGTGACCAAAAAAACAATGGAGAAAAAGGGTTAATAGAAATCAAAGGCCCGTCAGTTTTTCCTGGATATCTGAATGACCCGATTAAGACCAAAGAAACCTTGTCTGAAGATGGTTGGCTAGCAACAGGTGATATAGGAACTCTAAGTGCAGATGGATTTATTAGTTATCATGGAAGATTGAAGGATATGCTTAAAGTAGGCGGAGAAAATGTTGCGGCTTTAGAAATTGAGTCTTTTTACAATAATCATGATGGGATAATGCTGACGCAAGTTGTGGGCATTGAAGATGAGAGACTTGGTGAAGTGGCGGCTCTTTTCGTAGAAAAAAAAGAAGGATCAAATGTATCCGCTGAGGAATTAGTCGACTTCGCTAAAGGAAAGATCTCAAATTTTAAAGTTCCTCGCTATATCGTTTTTATCGATGAATGGCCAATGTCTTCTACGAAAGTACAAAAATTTAAACTTAAAGAATACGATTTAGGTGATAAAATTTTTGGCTGATTATTAAGTTTTTTTTGTTAGATAGTTTTTCTAATTTTTCTTTCATTTCAGAAACATTTCCATTAAGCGCTATAACCACCATCCACGCCAATGATCTGACCGTTGACATAACCCGCATCTTCGCTCAGGAGAAATCGAACCAAAGTAGCCACCTCAATAGGTTGCCCCAGTCGGGGCATTGGTGTGCGATCAAGACACATATCGATGACGGACTTTGCTGTGGCATCAACTGTGAATGACGAATGTACAATGCCAGCATCAATTACACCCGGAGCAACCGCATTCACTCTTACATTAGATGTCGCTGCTTCTCTAGCAAGTTGACGTACAATCCCCATAATCGCGGTCTTAGGAATACCTGACATACCATCATTTTCTAATGTTCTCAAAACGGCAGTGGTCAAAAACTGTACAATCGCACCGCCGCCACTGACACCTAATCGACGAGCGGATTCTTTCAATACATTGAAGGCTCCGAATACATCAACCGACATAATCGACTGAAACTCATCTGCAGAAACATCTGTCAGAGGTTTTAGGGGAATCGACGGCCCCACAGCATTAACTACACCAACAAGGTTCGTCTCGGTATCAGAATCTGCAAGCGCAAGAAAATTTTCTACCGACTGCGTCTCTCTCACATCAACCGGTGCAGCAGAAGTATTAAAACCCTTTAAATTAAGACGCTCGCACAACTCAAACGCCTTCGCTTCATTTTTATTATAGCCAATCAGCAACTTATAATCTTCTGCCAGAATCTCAGCAACGGCAATACCTAAACCTCCACTGCCACCAAATATCGCAATACTATTCATGCCAGCTACTCCTGTTCTATAATACGAAGCCCAACCAATGTTTAATAATTAAATGAAACTATTCTTAAAATACCTTTGCAGGATGGTCAGGATCAACTATTTCTTGTAATTCAAAAACATTACCATCTATATCTCTACCATAGGTTGCCTTTACTTGACCAAAATCTTGTGGAGGCGCATGAAATTGAACTCCATTCTTTACCAACCGATCATATTCTTCTTCAATATTAGTAACATCTACACAAACGTGCGTATGACCATGATTATTTACTGGTCGATTTTTATCCATAGGCTGACTAGGGGGTGAAGAATATTCAAAAAATTCTATCATAATATTTCCACATTTTAAAAAACCCTGTTTTGCGGAACTGTCCTCTAACCCAACAACATCATCGATCTGTTTAGATCCTTTCGGCCATTCAGTACGTGCAACTTCTATAAATCCAAAATTTTCACTATACCAATTCATGAGTCTTTCAATATCGGGAGTCGAAATAGCTGCATGGTGTAAACCATTTATTGTCATCATTAATTCCTAAAAAAGCTTTCAAAACTCTACAACATTATATTGAGGTTGAAAAACACTTTTTGTTTATACATTTGTTAGAATAAATATTGAGTCCTGGAAAGAAATCGAGAGGAAAAACTATCAAAGTAGATATAGCAGGCGCAAGGCTAACATAAAAAAACCCCGGATTGACCGGGGTTTTTAATTATTAAAGTTTTTCAAAACTTAGAAGTGAAACGAGGCTCTGACCCCCATTGACATTGGTGCACCAAATCTCCCAAAGTTCCACAGTGTCGCAACTGGGTTAGCTGATACTAAGTAGAGTTCATCAGTCAGGTTTCGACCCCAAAATGTTAGAGCAATATTATCAGTAGGCTCCCATGTGATATGAGCATTAACAAGAGTTCTTTCTCCTGCTTGACTATTACCTTTTTGCTTTATGACTGGATTATCTGCAGTTCCTCCCGCAGCATTAGCTGGCAATGGACTTAATTCAAATTCATCCATATGAGAAAATCCTACATTGTAAATTATAGCACCACCTGAATCTAAATCCTGGAAATATGTAACTGATAAACCTGCAGTCGTCTCAGGAGAAAATGGAACACCCAAACTGGATAGATCAGGATTAATAGTAACTCCGGAAGGCGCACCAGCGGTTAAAGTTCCGGCATCTACGCCAGGTGCATAATTATCATATTCATGATCTAAAATTCCTAAGAAACCATCAAAACGAAGGTTGTCATTTGGAACATATGTAGCCTCAAGTTCAAAACCGGTTGCTGTAGTCTCACCTTCGTTCACCGCTGAAGTTTCTTGGAAAGAGACGTTACCCACCATACGAACCTTCACAGAGTCCCTTTGCAAGCTTTCGTACTCAGTTTGGAATACCGCTGCATTTAATCTCAATCTTCCATCCATCAAGTCAGATTTCAAACCAATTTCAATGTTGGTATTCTCCTCGTCATTGTATGGTTGACAAGTAAATACTGAACCACAAGTTTCTGTAAAACCACCAGCAACATAACCTGTTGCAATACTCCCATAAACCATTGTGTTCTCATCAATATTATAGTCGAGAACAACGCGCCATGTATCAGCCTCAAAATCTCTACTGCTATTAATTCTAACGCCAAATGAAGAGTCTGGTAGTGGATTAGTCCAAGGGCCTATATACTGGTCCGCTGTAAAAATAAGGGCAAAACTAGAACCATCAGGAGCATACTGACGACGATAGAAATCTTTCTCGTCTTCTGTATGACGCGCACCAACCGTTAATCTCATTTGATCATTGATTTCATAGCTTGCATCGAAATAAATTGCTTTACTCGTACGATCTTGACCAGAAGCTTGGATCTCAGCAACATTAGGAAACTGCAATGCTGCAGATGTACCTGCAGGTGAAACAAGATCAACAAAACCAAGATTGCCATAAACCAAAAAGTCTAGATTGTCTTCATAGTAAGCCGCACCAGCAACAAAATTAAAAGGTCCATCAAAATGTGAAGTTAAACGAAATTCCTGTTGCATTTGTTCGCGAGTAGTATTTCTAGAAGCGTCATAGAGGGATGTATAAGATTCACCCGTGTAGGTACTATTCAAAATTTCGTCTTGATCCCTAATGCCGGTGATGGACTTAAGGGTATAGTTTTCAAAATTAAATGTTTGAGTTAAATATACACCTTCTACCTCAATATCATGACCTCTAGCTATACAAGTGAAAGTATTACAAGTCTGTGATTCACCGGTTATGAATGGATCACTTGGGGAAGGCCCTTGTTGATAACCAGGAAATCCGAGAATCGGGAAAAGGTAAGCCTCTACACCATCAGGAGTAATGTTGGCAGTTGCAGGGGCATCACTCTTATCATCGACTATTTCATATGTAAAATCAGCTCGATAGAAATCATTTGGTTCATAACGAATTTTAAATTTAGCGGCAAGAACATCCTTACCACCTATCTTGCCTCCATCACCAACAGAAGTAAATGTTCCATCAGCATTATGTGTTGTTCCTTTTGGATTAATTTGACCTCCATCAGTATATAAAGCGTTAGAGCCAGGTCCACCAAGGGCTAAAACATTTCCTGAACGCTTACTATTGGTCCAATAACCTTCTTCCTCATCTTGAATAACAGCAATACGAACAGCTAGTTTATCGCCAATGGGGAAATTAGCTGCTAAGTTTATCTTTTCAATGGTTGCATCGTTTGAGTCATATTGACCATAAGTTGTTTGAACATCAAAGAAAGTTTCGCCAAGAACGGGTTTTTTAGTTGTAAAACTTATCGCACCACCAGTTGTATTTTTACCAAATAATGTACCTTGTGGACCACGGAAAATCTCTACTTGTTCCATATCAAACATTTCAATCGCTTGAACTTGAACATGATTAAAGGCGAAGTCATCAACCACTATGCCCACGGAGGGGTCTTTGGTAACAAGAATTGAGATAAAACCTGTTCCGCGCATCCCACCAGCAATAGCGTTAAAACCATTTTGAGGAGTTAAAGTAACATTTGGGATAAGCTCACCTAGAGCCATAACATCATTTCTAAATGTATTTTCCAATTGTCTTTCTGTTATTGTAGTAATAGAAATTGGCACATCCTGTTGCGCAATATCCCGTTTCGTACCTGTAACAATAATTTCTTCTATTCCCAAGCGGCTATCACTTCCGCTATCATTTTCTTGAGAATACAAAGTGTTGTTTGAAAAAAGAGTTAATAAGAGTGCAAAACTCGCACAAACCTTAATAAATAGTTTCATTACAAAAATTCCTCCCATGTAACAAATTCTCGTTAAAATCTCGTTATATCTTCATCATAGTACATAGAATTATCAAAAGTACTACAAAAAGATGAATATAATTTCTAAAC
>JAPYRO010000085.1 GCA_029941095.1 Dehalococcoidia bacterium | reverse complement strand
GGGGATAAAGTTGATACTCAAACTGGTTTAGTTTCTGTCGTTACTGGGCCAGGATTATTGAAAGCTATGAGGACTCTAGGAGCAAGTGCTTTCATATGGGGAAGTAGAACTATGAATCCAAGTACTGAAGAAATATTAGAAGCGATTGAATCTATACCATATTCAGACGTTATTGTTTTACCCAATAACAAAAATACAATTGCAGCATGCGAAATGGCGAAGCAACTCACAAAAAAAAGACTCGAAATAGTCCCTACGGAATCTATGACCCAGGGTATCGCTAGTTTAATTTCATTCCTTGAGAACGAAAGTATCGAAAGTAACCTAAAGAGAATTAAAGAAACACTTGATGGCCTTAAGTGGGGAGAAGTTACTGAAGCAACAAGATCTGGAATTTATAAAAACATCTCCTACTCTTCTGGGGACATTATCGGTTTTTCAGAGGGTGTTTTAGTAACCGCATCTAAAAATCCGGTAGATTGTGTAATTAATCTCTTGGAACACATTGCGCCTGAATCAGAATCTATTTGTACGCTATACTATGGTTCTGGAGCGGAAAAACAAGAGGTCAAAAAAATATCATCTATAATTGAATCAAATTGGCCTGAAGTCGAACTAGAATTGATTGATGGAGGCCACCCTATATACCGTTACATGTTAGCAATAGAAGCATAGCCACTACCTATCGGAGGATGAAAGCATGAGTGCAGCAAAATCGAAATCAATCCAGATCGTTACAGATAGCACATCGGACATTGATCCGGCGTTAGCATCAGATTTGGGAATCCATGTAGTTCCATTATATGTGCATTTTGGGGAGGATTCATATAAGGACTCGATCAATATATCTGCAGATGAATTTTACGAAAAATTAGTTGGTGGGACTATCTCGCCAAAAACATCGCAGCCGACTCCTGAGGACTTTGCAGTTCTTTACAGAAGTCTAGTAGTAAAAGGACCCGTACTCTCCATGCATGTTTCTAATTTGCTAAGTGGAACAATGAACTCTGCTAATTTAGCAAAAGAGATGGTTTTAAAAGAAATACCAGACGCTCAGATTACTGTGATTGACACTTACTTAGCATCACTAGGATTGGCGAATGCTGTTATCGAAACCAAAAAATTTGTCAACGATGGGGCATCTCTAGAAGAAGCTACAGAATTTGCCACATCTATTTCCTCAAGAACTCGAATCATAGTTAGTGTAGATACTCTGGAGTATTTGGTTAGAGGGGGTAGAATAGGAAAAGCAAGAGGGCTCGTAGGAGGCCTCCTCCAAATAAAGCCAATTCTCCACTTGAAAGACGGCGAAATCCACCCTTACGGACAAGCGAGAACCACTAGAAAAGCAAGAAGCCGATTAATATCTATTGTCACTGAACAAAAAGATCACATTGTAGGAGCAGCAGTTGCAACTACAACTGAACTTGAATTAGCAAAAGAGATCGCTGAAACTTTGACAAATGAACTTAACGTTGAAGAAGTTCCGATTTTCCGAATCGGCCCCGTTGTAGGTACACATGGTGGTCCTGGAACAGTTGGGGTGGCATTCGTTTTAGATTTATAGTTGATACAGGAGTCTTATATTGACCCAATCAAGGTTCCCAGAAAACAATATGGAGCCACAAAATGCTGACTCCTCCGCAGCTAGTATTTTAGCCCTGGCAAAAATACTGAATTTAGAACGGGATTTAGACTATAACAACACGGCTGTAGTAGGGGGATTAGATCAATTTCTAAAGAGATCTATAGCACAAATCGAAATTCACAAAATCACCCTGCCTCGATATGAATCACTTGACCGTAATGGTAGGGAAAAATGGATCACTTCAACGCTAGATTCATTGCACTTAAAAGACAATGACCCCAAGAAACTGGATTCTCCTCTCATATACGGAATTGAAGAAGAAAGAAGCCCATCCCCTGGCCAATTACGACGTTCATATACTAAGAAAAAAAGAGTGGCTTCACCCAAATCCTCTAGTCTGGCTAAAACACCGAAGAAAAAAGGGAGTACGGTACTCAAATCTCCAGCGTCTATTGACGAAAATATTGAAATAAACAAAAGGTGGGAAAAAGCATTCCAAAAAATGAGGATACGCTCTTATCGTGATTTGTTGTGGACCTTCCCAAGGCGCTATATGAAGGTCAAACGAATATCGGAACTAGTGGACAACGAACACCAAGCAATAGCGGGAACAATTACTAAAATGTTTAACTCACAGTATTCTGGGCGTGGACGTAAGGGGTTTATCCAAGCAACTATAAGAGATGAAACCGGAAGTATTACAGCCGTATGGTTTGGCAGAAAATGGATAACTAAATCCCTGAAAAAAGGCCAGCAAATTCTCCTCGTAGGGCGATCTAATAATTTCCGAGGCCAAACTAGATTTAACGTTGAATCTCAAGAGCCAATCGACCAAGAACATTCTTCGATATATGGTTCTATATTGCCGGTATATCCTCTTAGCGAAGGAATCACTCAAAGTTCTTTAAGGAAATTAATTGGAAATACTCTGGAATCATGTCTTCCCCTAATAGAAGATTATTTGCCCTCAACAATATTAAATGATGAAAATCTCCCTAGTTTAGACTCTGCTATAAGTATGATTCATAACCCCAAGAATCTAGAAGAACAAGAGAAAGCTCGAAGTCGAATATCCTTTGATGAGATTCTTCTACTACAACTAGGCCTTTTAAAGCGCAAACAAAATCAGCAAAAAGAGTTGGGATCATCAATAGTAACTGACAAGAAAGTTTTAGAAACTTTTGCCCGCCATTTACCATTCACCTTGACGAAAGAGCAAACAAAGTCCATCTCGGAAATCGGTTCAGACATGGCGAAGCCAGTGCCAATGATGAGGCTTCTCCAAGGAGATGTTGGGAGCGGTAAAACAGTTGTAGCAGCAGCTTCTTTGGTGATCGCGGCAGCTAACGGGTACCAAGGAGCCCTTATGGCACCGACTGAGGTACTTGCTGAGCAACATTTTAAGACTTTGACAAGCATTTTTAGCCAAAGGACACGGGCGGATGATGAAGGAGGTCCTTATCGAGGTTTTTCTGGTCTAATTCCAGATAAACCGCTGAAATTATCATTACTTACAGGCAGTATGCCTGGTGGAGTCAAAACTTCGATCCAACAGTTAATTAGGAATGGAGAAGTGGACATAGCCATCGGAACTCATTCTTTAATACAAAAAGATGTGGAGTTTAGCAACCTCGGACTGGCGGTAGTGGATGAACAACACAGATTCGGGGTCAATCAAAGGGCATCTCTAAGAGAAAAAGGTATGTCTCCTCATTTGTTAGTTATGACAGCAACCCCCATTCCCAGAACATTATCATTGGCACTTTATGGTGATCTGGACGTCACTACTATATCCGAAATGCCACCAGGACGACCTTCGGTAAAAACCAAAGCTTTATTCCCTCAAGAAAGAGAGAAAGCTTACAATTTCATAAGAAAAGAAATTGCCAAAGAGCACCAAGTTTTTATTATTTGCCCTTTGGTAGAGGAATCAGAATCAATTGAAGCAAAAGCGGCGATAGATGAGCATGAAAGACTGCAAAAAGAAATATTCCCGGATCTAAAAGTTGGATTATTACATGGCCGGATGAGATCTACTGAGAAAGAATCCGTGATATCACAATTCCGCAACAAAGAGCTACAAATACTAGTATCAACGGCAGTGATCGAAGTAGGTATAGACATACCAAATGCCACTGTGATGATGGTAGAAGGTGCAGAAAGATTCGGATTATCACAACTGCATCAATACAGAGGGAGAGTAGGTCGCGGAAAAAGCGATAGCTACTGTATTCTTGTAAGCGATTCTGAGTCCCCGGAAGTTCGAGAACGATTGAATATTCTGGAAACAACAACTAATGGATTCACCTTGTCCGAAGCCGATCTCCAAATGAGAGGCCCAGGAGAATTTTTTGGAACAAAACAAAGTGGGATTCCCGATTTAAGCCTGACTTGGTTAAGCAACCTGGATCTCATAGAAAAAGTGCGCTCTCAAGCGTCAACCATATTAGATGCAGATCCTCAACTTAATAAAAACGCTCATAAGAAATTAAACAAAGAATTAAATAGGTTCTGGGAAAGAGCCAAGGAGACACCCGAAGGAGGCTAAAAAAAATATGTTATATTACTCGAAGGGTCAAAATATTAATATGAAAAGACCACAAGAATTATGATAATCAAAATTATTGAACAACTTCTAACAGCCGCCGCCGAATCAGCGCAAAAAACTGGGAAGCTACCACTTTTTGTGTTACCAGAATTAGCGATCGAGTGGCCTCAAAATTTAGAACACGGAGATTACGCCTCTAGTCTTCCTCTAAAAATGGCCAGAGCAGCAGGCCTCGACCCATTTAAAATTGCGGAGATTCTTCGTGAAGAAATAGGTAAGACCCAAGAAATTGAATCTGTAAGTGTCGCACCTCCTGGTTTCTTGAACTTTAAAATGGACTCCACTTGGATGCGCTCGCAAATTAAAGATATATTATTGAAGGATTCAACCTTTGGCAATTCCAATATTGGTCATGGCCAAACTGTCCAAGTTGAGTTTGTAAGCGTCAATCCGACAGGCCCTATCCACGTTGGACATGGCAGAGGGGCAGTTTTAGGAAGCACTCTAGCGAATTTACTATCAGCCACCGGTCATAATGTTCAAAAAGAATACTATATTAACGATGCGGGGAATCAAATTGATAATTTTGCCCGTTCTATATGGGTTAGGTATATGCAGTCTCTTGGATTAGAAGCACAAATGCCAGAAGAAGGGTACTTAGGGCAATACATAATAGCGCTTGGTGAAGAACTAGCAAGAGAGAATGGCGATAAATTTATTAAAGGTGACCCAGATACTCTTAACAATTTAGCAGAAATAAGTATGAAAAAAATGCTCGACAACATAAAAACCGATCTATCAGAAGTGAAAGTAGAATTCGATTTATGGTTCAGTGAACAGTCTCTATTCAAAGAAAAAATTTACGACCAAGCCATCAATTTGTTAAAAGAAAATGGACATACGGCAGAGCGAGAAGAAGCTCTCTGGTTCACTGGCTCTCTCCTTGGTGACAATAGAGATAGTGTGCTAATAAGAAGGACCGGGGCTCCTACATACTTTGCATCAGATATAGCGTACCACTATGACAAATTTGTTAATCGAAAATTTGATCGAGTTATAAATATTTGGGGTGCGGATCACCAGGGACATGTTCCAAGAATGAATGCCGTTATGCAGGCTTTAGGGGTCGACAAAAATAAATTAGAGTTCATATTAGTCCAGTTGGTGACCCTCAAAAAGGACGGTACAAGCCTAAGGGTATCAAAACGAACAGGAGATCTATTAACCCTATCTGAAGTAGTAGAAGAAGTAGGTGCAGACTCATGTCGATATTTCTTCTTGTCAAGATCACCTGATTCTCAGATGGATTTCGACATGGATTTAGCCAAAAAAGAGGCCCCAGAAAATCCTGTGTATTATATACAATATGCGTATGCTAGAATCGCTAGCATACTCCGAGATGTCCCTATAGACCTTATAGAAAACGGCTCCTCGAACGGGAAACTACTTGTAGAGCCTGAGGAGGAAAATCTGATTAGGCAGATGGTCAGATTCCCAGAGATTATAGAATCATCGGCAAAGATAAAGGTGCCTTGGCC
>JAPYRO010000084.1 GCA_029941095.1 Dehalococcoidia bacterium | reverse complement strand
GAGTTATGGAGTAGGGAGAAATTATAAAAGTATATTCGCTCTTTAAATTATCAATGGCAAGATTTTGCGCAGGTAATTCAAAACGGCCCAAAAAGCTATCAAACATTATTGTATTATCGATTTTTTTTGGCTTCACGGAAACCATATTAGCAATACCTAGAAAATCTGCGACGAATCTTGACGCAGGTCTTGTAATCATCTGTATAGGGCTTCCTATTTGCTCAATCAAACCATTGTTTAATAGGATTATCCGATCTCCAATCGCAAAAGCTTCTTCTTGGTCATGAGTGACATATAATACCGACAATCCCATGCTTTGAAATAAGCCCTTCATTTCCTTTAGAAGTTCATATCGCAGTTTCCTGTCAAGTGAACCCAGTGGCTCATCAAGCATCAGAAGAGGAGGTCTAGGTGCCAAAGCCCGCGCTAACGCCACCCTTTGACCTTCTCCTCCAGACAACGTATCCGTAGCCCTAGATTGCAGGTGGGGTATTCGGAGAAACGAAAGTAGGTCTTCGACTCTGCTCTTTATATCTGGTTTAGACCAATTATCCATTTTTAGACCAAACGCTATGTTGTCAAACACATTTAAGTGCGGAAAGAGAGAAAGATCTTGAAACATTAATCCAATCCCTCTTTTATGCGGGGCTAGCCCTGATACATCTACACCGTTCAATTTAATTTCCCCCAAGTCCGGCGATTCTAAACCTGCGATCAACCTTAGTAGGGTGCTTTTTCCAGAACCACTAGGGCCCAGAACTCCAACAACTTCTTTTTTTGACAGGGAAAATTTAATCTCAGATAGAATGTCTCTGTTTCCATCAAAATTTTTCGATATCCTATTAATTTCAAGAATCGAATGTTCCACTAGAAATCACCCCAACCTCTATACCTAAGTTTCTCAATAAAAATAAAACTCATCATCGCCATCACCATCAAAATACCGCTCATCGCCAGGGCATGTTCAAAATTTGTTTGGCCTGGTTGAGATAAATATCTATAAATGTGCACAGGAATTGTAGAATGTTCAGGTCTGCTTATGAGCAAACTGGCACCAAATTCACCCATTGATATCGCAAAAGAAAAAACCGCACTAACAAGTATAGATTTTGAGAGTATAGGTAATTCTAATCGCGAAAAAAGAGACCACGGAGACGCTCCCAAACTAATTGCAGAACCGGTCAAGTTTGGGCCAATAGAATTTAGGGTTGGCAGTATTATCCTTACAACAAAAGGGTAGGAAATAAGAATGTGAGCTACTACTAAAGGTACCCATGTTGTTCGAAAATCAATAAATGAAGTGTGTAGCCCAGTAAGCAACGCAAGACCTAAAACCACGGAGGATATGCCTAACGTAGACATATAAAAAGAATCTATTAGGCTCTTGTATTTCGATTTTCCTTTAGACAAATAATAACTAACACAAATACCTAGCGGAACTGAAAATAGCACAGTTAGCGTGCCAAATAATACAGAGTTCGCGACTGCTTTTAGGGGAGAAAGAAAAAAGTACGAATCATTAATATTAATAAAGAGGCTTTTATATGACTCAAAAGTAAAAGATCCATCCAACAAAAATGATCTTATCAGCAAAAACAAATAGGGCGACATTATTATAACAATGGTTATAAGAAATAAGAGAACTTGAATGAAATCTTTCTTTGATTTTATTCTTGTGTAGCGTCGTTCCCCTTTAGCTAATTTCAACGTTTTATTAGCACGGCTTTGAAATACACTGTAAATGAGTAGGATAAAAGTGGTAAATATAATTTGGATAAAAGAAAAGGAAACTGCAATCGATAAATCAAGATATTTAAAAGTCGAGTAATAAATTTCAGTTTCAATAGTCGAAAAAAATCCGCCTCCAAGAATTAGAATTACACCGAAACTGGTAAAGGTAAACATAAAAACAAGAGAGCTTGCAGCGATTATAGCCGGCTTGAGGACCGGCAAGGTTACATTGAAAAATATCTTACTCGGCGACGCGCCTAATACAGAAGCTACTTCATAAATATTCCTATTGAGATTTGCCCAAAAATTTGACACTAATCTCACAACAATACTGAACTCGAATATTACATGCGCAATTAGTATTAGTAAAAAGCTTCCATTAGTTTCGAAACTAGAGAAATTTATATGCTGACGAACTGCATTTAAAAAAGGGTTTTGAGGGCCTAAAAATACTAGCAACGCTATAACTAAAACTATAGGAGGCATAATAAAGGGTACTGTCAATAAAGCCAGTATTATAGATTTACCGGGGAATTCATATTTTGATAAAACATAACAGCAAGGCATAGCTGTCAACAAAACTAGAATAGTTGACACCGTCGCCTGAAATAATGTGAATCTAATAACATCTAAATAATATGGGGTTCGAACTATGGATAATAAAGATTCTAAATAGGAACGACTGCTTAGTTCATCCACCGCAAACACCAATTTAGCGACCGGAATATAGAAAAAGATAGCCAGAAAAATTAGTGGAAAAGTTTTAACTAAAATAAAAAGATTCATGATCACCTAACGGCGTATAACTATATCTGCCCAATCCGAAATCCACTCATCCAGATCTTCAGCAGAAACATTTAATTGAATTTCTGGCTTAGGGTCAGGCTCAGGTGCAAATTCGAATATCCTTGGAAGAAGAGCTTTCTTATTTACTGGATAAACCCACATCCTTGTAGGGAAATCTTCTTGGAATCTCTTATTTAGAGCATAATCGATAAACCGTTCTGCTAATTTATGATTTTTTGAACCCCGTACGATTCCAATTGTTTCAACTTGCAAAAATACCGACCGATTGGTCATCAAAACACCCGTTGGCGGGGAGTCCATCGGTTCTTCGGAGTAATATACTTCTGCTGCAGGGCTAGTTGAATAACTTACTACCAGAGGGCGATCACCACCCCATAAACTAAATGCCGTATAGTAAGCATCACTCCATCCATCACTTACCTTAACATCATTGGATTTAAGATCAGACCAGTATTCCTTCCAAGTATAATCCCCTTCTTCACCAAATCTATTAATTGTTATCAGCAAGAATGCCAGTCCTGGAGAAGAAGTAGCTGGGTTCTGAACAATGAGTTTGCCTCTCCATTTCTCGGTGGTTAACTCGTATAAATCTTCGGGAGGTGTCAATTGGTTGGAACCTATCCACGATAAATCATAATTAACGGCAACATACCCGTAATCAATTGGGGTTACCCTGTATTCAGGATCAATATGGAATTTTCCTGGCACCTGATCTATCAGCGGAGATCGATACGGTATAAAAAGATCTTCATTCAAAGCCCTACTTAAGAAAGTGTTGTCTATTCCATAAATTAGGTCTGCTATAGGAGCATCTTTCGTTAAAATCGCTTTAGTTAAGATCTCTCCCGCATCCCCGCCCTTTTGAATAATGACTTCCGCATGGTGATCTCTTTGAAATTCGGTGATTAGGTCTTCTCCAATATCAAAGCTATCATGCGTCAATATGATAAGAGGTTTATCGGCTGAGTTATCGAGTGTGCAACCCTGCACTACAACAACTAAAATGATCGCAACAGATAATAATAGAGAGTTGCTCTTGAAGAGCGGAAACGATCGTTTCATGATAATTTTCCCTCCGCCGGAATTACCCAGACAGGTTCTAACGGTCGCCTTAATCAAATTAAGGCCTCTCAGCCAGGAAACCTAGCTCCCGAAGACGTTACTAAATATTTATAACAGGAGAATTTTAATAAGTAAATAGTTTAGATTTGCCGCGAGAATCTATTGGCTAGTAGAATGATGGATAACGGACGGCTAAAAAGATAATAAGTATATTAAAAATGAATATTAATTTGTTGGGAAGAGAGGATTAATTATTATGGATCAAGATCCATGGCTCTTAAAAACGGGATTGGCAAGAATGCTGAAAGGCGGGGTGATAATGGATGTTGTCACTCCGGATCAAGCAAAAATTGCGGAAGACGCTGGAGCATGTGCTGTTATGGCCCTAGAAAGAGTGCCGGCAGACATTAGGGCAGACGGAGGCGTAGCAAGAATGTCCGACCCAGGGCTAATAGAAAAAATCATGGAATCAGTTAGTATCCCAGTGATGGCAAAAATTCGCATTGGACATATAGTAGAAGCTAAGATATTAGAAGCAATAGGAACAGATTATATTGATGAATCGGAAGTGTTGACACCAGCCGACGAAAATAATCATGTTTGGAAACACGAATACAAAATACCATTTGTATGTGGAGCCAGGAACCTGGGAGAAGCGTTACGTAGAATTTCAGAAGGCGCCGCTATGATTAGGACCAAGGGAGAAGCTGGAACCGGTAATATCGTTGAAGCCGTAAGGCATATGCGCTCTATACAATCTGAAATCAGAATAGTTGTCGGATTACCAGAAGATGAGTTACCCTCATATGCTAAATCAATCTCTGCACCCCTTGAATTAATAAAAGATGTTCATAAATTGGGAGGGCTACCAGTAGTAAATTTCGCCGCTGGAGGAGTAGGAACACCCGCAGACGCAGCCCTCATGATGCATCTAGGGGCAGAGGGTGTATTCGTAGGATCAGGTATATTCAAATCCGATGACCCGGCTCCAAGGGCAGCTGCAATAGTAAAATCAGTAACACACTACAATGATCCTGCAATTATCGCCGAGGTGTCCAAAGGCCTGGGAGACGCTATGTCAGGGATTGATATTAAAACCTTGAATCCTGAGGATTTACTAGCTACCAGAGGTTGTTAAAGATTTGTCTATCGATTCAATAGTCCCAAAAGCAAGAATAGGTATTCTCGCGCTTCAAGGAGACTTCCAAGAGCATGCGGCATTGCTATCTAAAATGGGTTGCGCTACCGTCAACGAAGTACGGTTACCAAAGGATTTGGATTATATTGATGGATTAATTATTCCAGGTGGAGAAAGCACTACAATGTCCAAGTTAATAGAGAATTATGATTTTCGCAGTTCACTTATCCAATTCCATGGAGAAAACAAGCCTATATGGGGAACATGTGCAGGTACGATCATAATTGCAAAAGAAGCAGAAGGCTTAGACCCGTGGAAGCCACTGGATTTAATAGATATTTCCGTTCAAAGAAACGGTTACGGCCGTCAATTAGATAGCTTCCAAGCTAATTTAACAATTGATAAGCTTAAACCGCAAACTCCTTTTGCTGGGATATTTATTCGTGCCCCGAAGATACTCAGTATCGGGGAAAAAGTAGAGACGTTATCTATTTTAGGTAATAACGAACCTGTAGCCGTGAAGCAGAAAAATGTTGTTGCCACAACGTTTCACCCGGAGTTGACAGGTGATTTTCGATTCCATCAATTATTTTTAGAACTGGTGTCCGATAATCTATCAGCTCAAGTTAAAGAGACATAGAACGAACCCTTTAAATAAGACGATTATGTTGAACACTGTTTACCCAAAAGATTTATCAGGATTACTGGGATTAGGCATACATCAAGGGGTTAATCTAGCTATGCCTTATAGCGATTTCTCTAATCAAGGATCTAGGAATTTCGCTTGGCAAACACTGTCTGCGGCAATAAGAGAAAAGAATAAGAATATACAATCGATTTTAGTAACAGATGGGTTGCAGAATTCAAGTTTATTAACATTAGAGAATGCACTCCAGTCCTCTACATGGGAGATAAAGTTGCTATTAATTGAATCGATACATCTAGACATACTCGCTAAGCTAATATCAGAAGCGACCAATACCAGTATACGAAACAATGGCAGGAAACTTTTGCTAAGAGTCCGATCTCAATCCGGGATCGCGCAAAAACTTACTTTATACGGGTTCAGATCATATTCAACCGAAAATTTTTATCTTGCAAATAATCATCAACATAGCTCTAGGG
>JAPYRO010000083.1 GCA_029941095.1 Dehalococcoidia bacterium | reverse complement strand
GATATATACAATTTGCGATGGCAGCTTCTAAAGAGGCTGTTATTGATTCGGGTTTGACTATCAATGCTAATAATGCCGAGCAAATTGCTACCATAATCGGTAGTGGCTATGGTGGAATTTCAACAATACAGGATCAAGTAGGAATACTTAACACAAAAGGACCAAAACGCGTGAGCCCTTTTCTGATGCCGATGATGGTTGCCGAAATGGGAGCATCTAAAGTGTCGATAGCTTTAGGTACGAAAGGCCCTGCGTATTCTGTTACATCTTCTTGTTGTTCGGGATCTGACTCTATAGGAGCCGCCGCCGATATGATTAAAAGAGGAGATGCTAAAGCCGTTATTACAGGGGGAGCAGAATCAACTATTACCCCTATAGGTTTTGCGGGGTTTGGGCAAGCTGGTGCGTTATCGGTTAAAAGAAATAATGAACCTAAATTAGCTTCTAGGCCATTTGATGAAGATAGAGATGGTTTCGTAATGGGTGAGGGTGCTTGCGTTTTGGTTTTGGAGGATCTAGACCATGCAACAGCAAGAGGTGCTGAGATAATCGCAGAATTGTCAGGGTACGGATCGACGGCGGATGCTTATCATATAACTCATCCAGCTCAAAACGGTGAAGGGGCGGTTCGTTCAATGAAACAAGCATTAAATAAGGCAGGATTAAGTGAGAATCAGCTCGGATACATAAACGCGCATGGTACATCGACACCGATCAATGATAGAGAAGAAACTCGGGCTATAAAGACCGTATTTGGAGATGCTGCTAATAAAATCCCCATCAGTTCTACTAAATCTATGCATGGGCACCTACTGGGAGCAGGTGGTGCTTTAGAGGCAGCAATATGTGCATTGGCTGTAAATAGAAGAATTATTCCACCGACAATAAATTTAGAGAATAATGATCCAGATTGCGATTTAGATTACACTCCCCATAAAGCAAAAAAAATGGAGATCGGTTCTGCTTTGTCCAATACTTTTGGTTTTGGAGGGCATAATACTGCGTTAATATTTACAGAATTTAATTAATAACAATCAAATCGCTGGACTGGAACATTATATGAATACCAATTCTCAAAAGCGACCAGATAAATCATGGAGTTTACGAACACTGATAGATCCAAATGCCAATAATGCATTATTGGCATATTCGCCCATTGTAAGGCAGTTGCTGTTTAATCGAGGTGTACGAAATGCTTCGCAAGCCGAATTGTTTCTGAATCCAAGCGATCATTTGATTGGGCCCTTCGATCAAATGCCCGATATGGTGAAGGCTACGGAACGTATTATAAAAGCACTTGATTCAGGAGAAAAAATAGCGATATATGGAGATTTTGATGCCGATGGAATAACTGCTACTGCATTACTGGAGGAAGCTTTTAGTGGGTTGGATAAAGAGGTTTTTTATTATATCCCTAATCGAGTTTCTGAAGGACATGGGCTTAATGGTCAAGGTTTACAATCACTCGCTAATATGGGTGTAACAGTAATAATTACAGTTGATTGTGGTGTAACAGGTCTTCAGGATGGGACTGATTATCCACAGGGAATAGATATTATTGTTACAGATCATCACAGACCTGAAGAGCAGCTCCCTCCAGTCTATGCTGTAGTTAATCCTATGAGGACTGACTCTACATATCCTTGGCCGGAACTGGCAGGGGTAGGTGTTGCTTTGAAACTTGTACAGTCTTTGTATAGCGCACTTGGTAAAACATGGGATTCAAGTTTACTAGAGTTAGTTGCGTTAGGTACAGTAGCCGATGTAGCTCCAATAGTGGGTGAAAATAGGTATTTAGTGAAACTAGGTATTGACCTAATGAGGCGTACGGAACGTCCGGGTATACTTAGGTTATGCGAATTAGCTGGCATAAAAGTTGGCGATATTGACGAGGAATCCATAGGCTTTTATTTAGCTCCAAGATTGAATGCTGCTGGTAGACTCAGTGAGGCAGATATCAGTTTAAAATTACTCACCACAAGTGACCCAGCCGAAGCAAGGAATTTAGCTCGTTCTCTAGATGAACTGAATTCATTACGGCAAACAATGACCAAACAAATTGTTGAGAGAGCAAAAGAAGTTTGGAATCTCGAGGATGTGCCGGATGATCCTATCATTTTTGTTGGTGGGCCAGATTTTGCAGTAGGAGTTGCCGGATTAGCTGCAAGCCGAATGGCTGAGGAATACCATTTACCGTGTGTAATTTATCAGGAAATAGAAGGAGAGATAAAGGCATCTTGCCGTAGTGTCTTAGAGTTTGATATTACTTGGGCACTATCAAAATGTGAGGATCTATTCACTAGATATGGAGGCCACCACCAAGCCGCAGGATTTGTCGCACCCATTGGAAATTTAGTGCGCATCAAGGAACGACTTCATGGTTTGGCTAGTCAAATATTGCAAGGGAAGAAATTAAAACCAACTATCGATGTCGACGCAGAAATTTTGCCATCTAACGCCGTTTTTCAATTGGATCGGATATTAGGTATGATGTCGCCATTCGGGGTTCAAAATCGAGCACCTATATTTCTTGCTAAGGATATGAAAATCTTATCTAAGAGGATAGTTGGTCAGGATAGTTCTCATGTGAAGTTCTTTTTAGGAGAAATGCAAACATCTTTTAATTGGGATGCTATCGGATTTGGATTGGCAGATAAAGTGAATCGTATTGGTGATTCCATTGATATAGTTTATAGGCTTAAGCGTAATTACTATAAAAAATCTAATGGCGCAAATAATATATATGAATTAGAGATCTTAGACTTAATGTAGCATGGGTAATATTCGCTATCTTTGTCAGCTTTACGTTACAACGGCAGCACCTTTAACTGGGCTGATCTTCGGTTTCTATTTTCGATGTTAAATTCGCTTTAGTTGCAAGGAGAATGATACCTGTAATTAGCATTCCCAAAGCTAGAAAATGAGCTTCTTGTAATCCGGCAACCCAGGTTGAGTCTATTCTGGTGAATTGTATAAAGAATCTTCCTAATCCGTAAAGGGCAAGGTAAGTAGCGAATACCATGCCATTAGGTTTAATTTTTCCAATTAATTTGTAGGTGATTAGAAAGACTATTACGTCCAGTATCATTTCATATGCGATTGCTGGGTGCATCGGTCCTCTGCCATATGCAGGGCTATCTAGGTGTGTGTACTGCATCGCCCAAGGTTGATTAAGAAAATTAGCTATATGCTCTCCATTAATGATGTCCCCAATTCTCCCCACAAATTGACCAATTAAAATGCCTGGGGTGGTTATATCTAATATTTTTCCGAAAGGGTAACGATGTCTCCAAATATATAAAGACCCACCTAATGTTGCTCCGATGATGCCACCCATAAGCCCGATTCCACCTGCCCATAACCTTAAGATTGCTTCAGGGTGGGATGAATAGTAACCCCAGAAATCTATTACATGCACTATTCTAGCCCCTATGAGTCCCCCCACGATTGCGGATATTGCAATACCATAAATAATATCCTCGTTATACCCTTCTTTTTTAGCTCGCCTTATTGCCCAGATCAGAACGCAAGTGATTCCAAGTGCTGTAAAAAGGCCGTGCCATGAAAAAATTAATTGGCCTAAAATTGGCACGGTGATTCCTGAAATATTAGGGTCCATACCTATGGTTATAAATAAAAAAGAAGCCATTATTGGTTGTTTCTCCATAAATTCTGTGAATATTTATTTAAATGCTTGAAGTATTATATCTTCTTATACTTGAGTCGTCTAAACAAAATTCATTTATGATATAAATGTAACTTGCTTTTACCTTTTGTTTTCTTTAAACAAAATGAGAATATAATGAGTTTGATATTTAATTCATAAATTTGGTATTTGTTATATGGATCAATACATACAGAATTTCCTTATATATATAACTGCGATTAAGGGGTATTCTAGAAATACCGTTGAATCTTATAGATCTGATTTAGAACAGCTGTTGTCCCAAATTTTAGAAGAGTCTCAAAAGTCTTATAATCCGGATGAGTTCTTTTGGTCCAGAGTTGATAGAGAGTCAATAAATGAGTATATGGCTTCTCTTAAGGCTCGCGAATATTCTTCGGCCACCATATCAAGGAAGATTGCCTCTCTAAGATCGTTTTTTGGTTTTTTGATTGATGAGAGATTTATTGATAAAGATCCAACTGAGGGAATACGTTCCCCAAAAAAAAGAAGAATATTACCTAAAACATTATCGATTGATGACGTGCAAGAATTATTAGACAAATCTCAAGAACAGGATACTCCCGACAGTTTAAGAAATGCTGCAATGCTGGAATTAATGTATGCCACCGGGATGAGAGTGTCGGAGTTAGTTGGCCTTAACATACAAGATATCAACTTTGAAGATAGTTATATATTATGTGTTGGGAAAGGATCTAAAGAACGAATCGTGCCGGTTTATCCTAGAGCTTTAAGAATTGTTTTGGATTATTTAACTTTGGCTCGCCCAAAATTTGCCATAAAGAGAGAAAAGAATGCCATGTTTTTGAATACTCGAGGTAGTAGACTGACGCGTCAAGGCTTTTGGTTAATACTAAAAAAGGTTGCATTAGATGCAGGTATTGCTCAAACGCTTACCCCTCATTCCTTGAGGCATAGTTTTGCGAGCCATTTGATTAACGGAGGTGCGGCCTTGAGATACGTGCAAGAATTATTAGGCCATTCAAGTATATCTACGACTCAAATCTATACTCACTTGGCTAGCGATAAACTTCGGGAGGAATATGAAAAGGCGCACCCTCGTTCTGGTGCGGTGGGTTAGAGGTTAAAGAATAAGCTTTATATCGGTATAATTTCTTGATCAACTGATCTTTTTAGATTATCGTAGTTGAGTAACGTTGCTTAATCAGTCTAGGGAGTAGGTTTCGTTATGGCGATTATTACTATATCGGGGCAATATGGCAGTAGAGGGTCTGAGATTGCCAAGGAAACAGCAAACCTCTTAGGTTTTGATCTTATTGATCGAGATCTACTGGCCACTGCTGCTCAACGAACGGGAATTGATATAGAACGCTGGGACCAAAAAGATATGAAAGTTGATACGGTTAAAGATCGGCTTTCAATAATTCTAGAAACTTTTCTATCTCGGTCTGGTGCCGCTTATTTAGGTGACCCTTACCTAAGTGGTGAACCCCTTATATCCCGAACTTATGCGCAACAAAGTGATGAACCACAAAATGAAGAGCAAAGGCTTGATGACACTAAGTTCCTGGAGATCACAAAAAATATCATTGAAGAATTAGCGTCCCAGCCAAACCTTGTAATCGTGGGAAGAGGGTCATCATATATTCTTGAAGACCATCCTAGGGTACTTCATGTACTGATTACTGCCCCTGAGAAAAATCGCGTTCTTTGGGCGATGCAAAATGATGGTTTATCAGAACAAGAGGCTGTAAAGGTAGTACAAGAAAGAGAAAAATTCCGCAGAGCTTTTATAAAGAAATTTTTTCGTGCTGACGCTTTGGATCCCGGCTGGTTTGATATAGTTTTGCAAACTCATCGATTGTCGAACGTACAATACGCAGCGGTGATATCTGAAGCTGCGAGAAGTTTAGATGCAAGAGTTGTAGGTGGGGCTTAAACTTAGGCAATCAAGTTTCGTTGTATAATAAATTTGAATTATTGAAGAATAGGAGATTAACAGCAAATGCCGTCAAAACAGAGTAGAAAGAATAGAAAAAAAACAACTAGTCGTCGCCCATCACGTTCTATTCAAATGAAAAACGTCGAACCAAAAGAAGAATCTCGTTTTACTGAGATGTCCTTAAAAGATTCAAAGGACCAGGTCCACGAAATGGAACCTGCGATATCAACTAGAGATGAAAATAATGACTCGTCGGTTGATTCTGCTGGCAATAGATTTAATTCTCAGAGGGAAGACAGAATTATCT
>JAPYRO010000082.1 GCA_029941095.1 Dehalococcoidia bacterium | reverse complement strand
ACTTTAATCTACGCTCGAGTTGAAAATTATATCTCGGAATCAGTGGTTACCTTAAATGGCAAGTACTCTTTTCTAATAATAGGGCCACCCACTGAACTAGGGTTCTTAAAGGAAAAGGTAGTTTTTTATATCGATGGATTCATGGCAGAACAAACAAGTATTTATCAAACCAGTATGAACGATCCTTTGACAATAATTGATATTTCAGCAGCTGTAGCGAACTATCATTAGAATCATGCAAACAGGTTTTATATACAGTGATGAGCTAACAAAAAACATACTCCGGGAAGACCATATTCTCAGACCAATGCGACTAAGATTAGTCTACGAATTGCTTGAATCCTATAAGGTGTTTTCGAATAAATCAGCCGAGATATTAGACCCCAAAATAGCAACATCCTTTGAATTAATGACTTTTCACTCTAGAGATTATATCGAGGCAGTTTCAGCGTTCAGTAGAGGGGAAGATCTAGGAAGACAGCATAGATACGGTTTCAGCGACTGGGGAGACAATCCCATATCTGAAGGAATGTACGAAGCTGCCGCCCTAGCAGTTGGAGCATCGTTAACTGGTGTCGATGCCCTTATTGATGGATCAATCGATTTAGCATTCAATGCGGGAGGCGGCTATCATCATGCCGCGAGTGACTACGCATCAGGATTCTGTATTTTCAATGATGCGGTAATTGCTATTCAAAAACTGCTTCAAAAAGGAGTGGAAAGAATAGCTTATATTGATATAGATGCACATCACGGTGATGGCGTCCAAAACGCTTTCTACCAGACGAATAAAGTAATGACAATCTCAATCCATCAATCCGGAGACACTTTGTTCCCAGGAACTGGATCTACCGATGAAGTAGGAGAAGAGGCAGGAATAGGCTACTCAATCAATTTACCTATGCCGCCGAATACAAATGATGATATATATTTTGATGCATTTATGAAAGTAGTGCCCGAAATACTGAAGATATATGATCCAGAGATACTAGTAGCACAGTTAGGGATCGATACTCATATCAACGACCCATTGTCTCAACTTTCTCTAACAACCCAAGGGCACAATCGTATCGTTAAGCAAATCATAGACCTAGCACCAGGCAAATTACTCGCTTTGGGCGGAGGTGGCTATGATTTATCCGCAGTAGCTAGAAGTTGGGCTCTGGATTATGCAACGATGGCTGGGTTAGAGTTACCGAATGATGTACCTGAAAAATACAGCCTAGAATACGGTATAAAAACATTGAAGGACGATGAAATCACTGGCTCCAATAACGCTTCTATTAAAGCTACCGTACAGAAAACTATCGATACAATAAAAGAAAACACTTCTAAATACATTTCACAATAGTTTACATTCTTAAGAAATCTGTCGAATAAAAAAATCTAAGGAGGCAAAATTGTCATCTCCAAATATAGTTTTTGGTACAGATGGATGGAGAGCCATAATAGGAGAGGATTTTTCATCTCAAAACGTCCAGCTATGTGCCCAAGGGGTGGCAGACTATATCCTCAAAAATAATCTTGGCTCCAAAGGAATGGTGGTCGGCTACGATACCAGGTTTGGTTCGAAAACTTTTGCGAATGATGTAGCACAGGTCTTCGCTGCAAATCAAATACCTGTATTCTTATCAAGTAATTTCGCTCCAACTCCAGTCATTAGCTACAACGTAATAACCCTGGAAGCCGCTGGTGCAGTAATAATTACCGCAAGCCACAATGCGGCTGAATGGAATGGGTTCAAAGTAAAATCTCAGTATGGTGGATCAGCATCCGTCGATGTGATAAATGAAATCGAAAACAATATTCGAGAATTTATCTCCGATGGGAAGGCACCAAAGCTCATATCACTTGAACAAGGCAAAACTCTAAAACTCATACAATATTTTGATCCCAAAACAAGTTACCTAGAACATATAACCAGCGTTATCGATTTTAATTTAATCAAGAGTTACCCAATTGATATTGCTATAGATTCAATGTTTGGAGCTGCCATAGGATATATAAAAGACATCCTTTCCGGATACGAAGGAAGAATCGAAGAAATACATTCTACTGAAGACTCTACGTTCCCTGGTCTTTTAAAACCCGAACCAATCGGACCTAATTTGAGAGAATTGAGAGACACTGTGTTAAAAGGAGAATATGCGATAGGTTTGGCAACTGACGGAGATGGCGACCGAATCGGAGTCATCGACAATACAGGAAGATATTTATCATCACTTCAAGTATTTAGTTTATTAACTCATTATTTATTGGAAACCAAACAATCAAAAGACCCAGTAATTAAATCTATTACAACTTCTAAAATGATCGACAAACTTGGGAAACATCACGGCACGAAAGTCATAAACTCTCCTGTTGGGTTTAAATATCTTGGAGCTCTTTTTATGGAAAACGATGCCTTGATAGCAGGCGAAGAAAGCGGCGGATTTGCATTCAAAGGACATATTCCGGAACGAGACGGCATCTTATCAGGTCTATTCCTTATTGAAGCTTTAGCGCAGACAAAACTACCGCTATCAGATTTATTAGATAAACTTTATGAATTAGTTGGGCCACACTATTATGACCGACTTGATCTAACATTTCCAGAAAGAGAGCGGCCAATTATCGAACAAAAACTTAAAACTACCAAAGTAACTAATTTCTTAAATATACCAGTGAGTGATTTCTTAGATATCGATGGGTATCTTTATACGTTGATCGATGATTCCTGGGTATTAGTACGCTTCTCAGGAACAGAGCCATTATTGCGTATCTATGCAGAATCAAGCTCTATTCAAAATGTAAACAGATTGATAGGCGAAGCAAGAAACCTTACTGGAATATAAAAGAAGGTAGATCTTAATTGGAACTAACGTTTTGAATATTGTTGCCGCTTCCTTGCCCTAAACAAACCGTATTTCTTACGTTCTTTTTCACGGGAATCGCGTGTCAAAAACCCAGCAGCCTTTAGGGCCGATCGAAAATCAGGATCAAAAGAAAGCAATGCTCTAGATAAACCATGGCGCACAGCGCCTGCTTGGCCAGAAAATCCCCCGCCGATCACATGTACATTCACATTAACTCTCCCGAGCATTCCAGTTACAGTCAATGGCTCCATAACCATTCTTCGATGATCTTCAATAGGGAATTTTTCCTCAATACTAACCCCATCAACCATAAACAGCTTGTTATCCCCAAGAGAAATTCTAACGCGTGCAATGGATCTCTTACGTCTTCCTGTGCCTTGGAAAAATTTATCTGTGTCAGTCATTCACTTACTCTTCTTTCTCGCGCTAGTTTTGGTTGATTATTTCAATAATATCGGCTTTACGAGCTTTACTTGGAATAGTAAGTCCTTTGCTGCTTGCCAACTCTTTCAACTTGGGAATTGTTAGATCCACCAAATTGATTTCTTCTTCTTTGGCCTTAGGTTTCGTTTCTACCGCTGGTTCCGTTAATTTTACGTCTGCCTGTCTTTGGCGGCGTGTCCGGGGGCGATTGATGTTTGCATCTTTCTTAGAGCTAGTCTCATCAGATTTAGCCGATCTACCTTGTCCAGCCCTCACCTGAGCTTCATGAGGGTGAACTGGGCCCGCGTAGACATGTAGCCTCCGCATAAGTTGCCTGCCTAAACTATTATGGGAAATCATCCCCTTAACAGCATTCTCGATTATTCTTTCTGGGAACCGAGTCATCATTGCCTTGTAGGGTACTGCTCTTAATCCTCCTGGGTACTGAGTATGCCGATAATAAGTTTTCTGATCAGCTTTGCGCCCGGTCACACGGATTTTCTCTGCATTAATAACAATCACAAAATCCCCGGTAATCATATGTCTAGTAAAATTAGGTTTATCTTTGCCCCTCAAAATTGTCGCAACCTCTGTCGCTAACCGACCCAAAGTTTTACCTTCGGCGTCAAGAACTCTCCAATCACTCTGAATCTCTGAAAGTTTCGGGCTATAAGTTTTAAATTTTGGCATATTGATTTTTTCCTATTTCAGGGGGAAACCCCTCGTATTTAACATTAATTAAACATAGTCCTTCAGGAGGCA
This sequence comes from Dehalococcoidia bacterium, assembly GCA_029941095.1. GTDB lineage: Bacteria > Chloroflexota > Dehalococcoidia > UBA6926 > UBA6926 > UBA6926. The sequence continues at coordinate 1,963 of JAPYRO010000082.1, read as the reverse complement.
TCATCCAAGTTGCTTCTCCAGGTGCGCCATTTATAAGCAATTCTCTAAATTCGGCTACTGAGATTTCTTCAAGGCCTACTTTTACAAGTGCGCCCATCATTCGCCTTATCTGATGCATTACAAAAGCGCTTGCTTCCATTTCAACCGTTATTATGTCCAGATCATTCGATATACAAACTTTATCAAACCGTCTGTACGGGTCGTCATCTTCAACCCAGTTCCCAGTAAAAGGTCTAACATCTATGAACCCTCTTATGAACTCAATTGCCTCTGCCATCAACTCAAAATTTAAAGGGAAAGCAACATGGGCTGCACGATCTCTATCAATAGCCGGCCTAGATTTACGATTAATGATTGAATACCTATAAGTACGCGAAATAGCGCTGTTCCTCACATGGAAATTAGGGGGTGACCAAAAAGCTTTATTTACAACTATATCTTTTGGCAAATGGTGATTCATCCCTCCCTGATAAGTAAACAGATTAAGATTGGACTTATGTTCGAAACTCACCACCTGTCCAAAAGCATTTACTCCTCTATCGGTTCGGCTCGCCGCCGTAACTCTAAGAGGCAAACTAGTTAAATTATGTAAAGCATTTTCAAGGCTCATCTGTATAGTGGGTATCGATTCATTCTGCATCTGGTATCCGTGATAACGAGCACCATCATACTCCAAAAATAAGACCACTCGATCATGGCTATTTGACCTCGATATGTTATTTGTTATTGTATCAACCATTTTAGTTCTTATTTATCAAAACTCTCTCAATTAAGGTAAATCGTGTAACTATCATACGAGTTCTAGCCGTACCATAGGAGCAGCATCGCCTCTCCTTGGGCCTAATTTAGTAATTCGAGTGTATCCACCTTGACGCCCTTCATAACGATCTGAAAGAACATCAAATACTTTAGCTATAGCCTCTTTATCATTTATAAAGCTCAAAGCTCTACGTCTAGAAGGCAAAGATCCATTTTTTCCAAGAGTAATCACCTTCTCGGCAAAACTACGAGCTTCTTTCGCCTTCGGTTCTGTTGTCACAATAGCTTCTCTTATGATTAAGTCACGAGTCAAATTACGAAATAAAGATATACGATGCGCCGTGGGTCGACCTAATACCCTTCCAGATACTCGATGTCTCATTCGGACTCTCCAGATTCATCATCAGGCGCAAAGGTTCTTGTAGAGAAAGAGGAAATATCAACTTCTTCTTCATCACTTCCGCCGGTAGAATATACAACGCCAGTTGGTTCCACTGAGGTTTTATCTTCCAAAATTTGATCCTCATCGTCCTCAAGTTGCATGAATAATTCGATAAATCGCTTCTTGCGCCATCCTCGAGTTGTAGCTCCATCTATTACTGGAACTCCCAGTTCTTTAAGTTTTCCAATTAGCTCTTGTAAAGAACGATCACCGAAATTCCTCAACGCCAGCAATTCCTCTGGAGAATGTTCTAAAACTTCCCCGAGCATAGTTAAATTCCCTCTCCTCAGGCTATTTTGAGTTCTCGAGGAAAGCTTCATATCTTCTATCAATAGACCTCCCATACCAGGGGGTAGTATGTCTGACTCTTCTTCTACTTCTTCTTCTTCTACTTGTGGAAGACCTAGAGAAACAAACGGCCCCAGTTGATCAACCATGATACTCGCAGCCTGTTTCACGGCATCTTCAGCTGACATTGTGCCATCAGTCCAAATCTCAAGAATTAATTTATCATAATCCGTTACTTGGCCCACTCGAGTCGCCTCAACTTGGAAATTAGATCTTTTTATAGGAGTAAAAATAGCATCTACAGGCAAAATCCCAATTACCTGAGAATTATGGTCATCTGCGGGTTTGAAACCAGTTCCTGATTCGAACGAGAATTCCATTGAGATTTTCGCCTTATCATTATCTAAATTCAACAATGGGTGCTCGGGATTAACTATTTCAACATCGCCGTTAGGTTCAATATCACCAGCGGTA
>JAPYRO010000081.1 GCA_029941095.1 Dehalococcoidia bacterium | reverse complement strand
CTTACTTTCAGGGCTACAACTCTTCTTGCTCCCGCTTCTTCCGCCATTTTCTGTGCCTTTTCAATACCAGATTTAGACCCACTAATTACTATCTGGTCGGTAGAATTTAAATTAGCCATATCTACCCCATTTGCGGTACAAATTTCTTCTAATTTTGACTCTTCCATACCCATCACTGCCGCCATCGCTCCTTCTGACGCATCCCCGGCGGCTTGCATAAGTCTGCCTCGCTCTCGAACCAGCTTAACTGCCTCTTGGAATGATAAAGATCCTGCGGCAACAAGAGCAGAATATTCCCCTAAACTATGGCCAGCAACAAATGAGGGCTTGGAGTATCCTTTTTCGGCCAAAACTGATCGAGCCGCTTCCAACATAGCAATACTGGCGGTTAGTATCGCAGGTTGGGTGTTGATGGTTTGAGTTAGTGTATCCTCGGGCCCATTGAAACATATGTTTGATAATGAAAATCCGAGGGATGAATCAGCTTCATCAAAAATTAACTTCGCGTTTTGGTTCGAATCATATGCGTCTTTTCCCATTCCAACAGCTTGAGCCCCTTGACCTGGGAATAAATAAGCAATTGACATTATATTCTTAACTCCTTCAGTTACGTCTATTCTTCAGTATCTTGATTTGTGGACCTCGTTTTTTGTTGAATAACTTGACGCCCATTGTACGTCCCACATGATGGGCACGCTTGGTGGGGTAGCTTCGCATTATCACATGCTGGGCACCTCGATAAGTTCTTCAGTTTCATCGCAGTATGGGAAAGCCTTTTGGCATTCCTTGTATTAGTCCTGCGCCTTTTGGGAAGTGGCGGCATTAGTTTCCTCCATCTACTTAATTTTGATTATATTAGACTGATTCTTTTTTATTTTCCCATAAATCTCTTAAATTTTCCCATGCTGGGTGTGAAAGCCGGGGTACACAAGAGCAGGTGCCTTGGTTTAAATTTGATCCACATTGTTGGCATAAACCTTTACAATTATCACCGCATAAACTTTTTAGCGGGGTTTCCAGAACTAAATATTGCTCTAAGGCTTGTGACACATCAATAGTACCATCTGCTTCTATTGTAAATGCATCCGCCATATTTGACAGCTCATTTTCTGGAGATTCAGTCTTTTCCTTTAAAAAACGTTCATTAAAACTGAATTTCAGAGGTAATTTAATATCGTCCAAACACCTACCGCAAGAGCGTCTTAGGATTGTGGAGCAGTCCGCATGGACTCCAACGCCATAATTTGTTTTCATAACAAATATCTGGCCTTGCACGACCGGATTATTATCTGAGTTAACATCATAGGAAAAATTTTGCTGAAATTTTTCACCAATTTTGCCAGAAGTTATGGATTCAATATTAATTTTCACGACAAGCTGTTTTCTTTCAATAATATGACTGTGATTGATTATAGATGGAGTGATCCTAGGCCGTCAAAGAACTCTATTAGATCTCGTTAACATACGAGACTATATCTCCCAGACTCGTACCAGGGCCAAAAATCCCTTTGATCCCTAAAGCTTCAAGTTCCTCATAATCTTGCTTAGGTATTATTCCTCCAGCGAAGATTTTGACGTCTTCCAATCCTGCTTTTTTCAAGCCTGTAACGATTGTTGGGAATAGATCTAAGTGTGCGCCTGAAAGTATGCTTAAGCCTATTGCGTCTACGTCTTCTTGAACAGCAGCTTGCACGATCATTTCTGGGGTTTGCCTGATACCAGTATAGATGACCTCGAAACCTGCATCTCTTAACCCTCTTGCGACTACTTTTGCGCCGCGATCATGGCCATCCAGTCCTGGTTTGGCAATCAATATCCTTTTTGGTGTGTTGCTAGACACGAAATATTCTCCTCACTGATATTACTGTGTTTCTCCTGCATGTTTCGCATTCTCATCCGTTAATAATACGAGAGTTCCAACAAAATCCAAAGGATGTAGCGCTGTTAAAACAGGATCACCGTTGTCAACGATGACTCTAATATCATTATTCCTTGCTCTTTCGGCAATAACGGCGCTATCGTTATTTTCGATTACTATCGCGTGTAAACCGGGGCCAAAAACCTTTAATGCTCTTGCTACTGGGCCTGTTGAATTTAGTTGCTCTGCAAATTCGACCTCGCTATTGATCGCATCTAACCAACCAGTATCCATTTCATAACTTTCAGATATCGACGTTCTTTTGATTGACATCCCAAATAGTTTTGACCAACGATTTAGGTCTTTTTTCATCTCGGTTGTTCTTATAGTGACATGGTGTAGGGACAGGTCAATATTTGGTTTCAAGGACTGGTTTGATTCTTCGATAATGCTTAACCTGGTACCGCCAATTGAAACTGGATCTATTAGAATACATTTTCGTTTGTAAAGCTCACTCTGTTCTGTGGATAATTGAACCGATGAAGACTTAAGTTGTTTTTCCATGAGGTCCAAATCATCCGTTGCCATACAAATATCATATAGCCCCTCTCCTCTAGTAGAAAGTTGCCGTCCGGCCGATGTAGTTTCAGAAGACGGTCTTATTAGTTGAATATTTGCATTCTGTGTAGGGATTGAAATAGTTTGCCCGATGTTTATTTCTTGGTAGGACTCTTTGTCAGGGGCGATTCCTAGAACCGCTTCGATTTTTTTGACCGCAGTCTCTATGTCATTAACCAATATTGAAACATGTTTAATTTTATTTATTGACATTTCTCACCTTTTTTTCTCATTAAACATAATTAGCGTGCCAAAGAAATCTAATGGATGTACTAACCTGGCGATATTATCACCTTGCTTGTCCTCGATCACGCGTATTCCTTGTTGTTCAAACTTAGATTGAAGAGCATTCGCATCATCGGTTTCGAGAGCAACTGCATAAATTCCTTCCCCTTGAGATTCAATACGTTTTATTACAGGTCCTGTTTTTGCTGTTTGTTGGACAAATTCAATCTGGGAATTCCCGGCATCCAGCATCGCAGTGATTAATGGAGCATCGTCACGCTTGGCCTTTTTATTTAGCTTCAAGCTCAAATTATTAACCCAGTTATCTACGGCTTTATCACGATCTAGTGTGGCGAGAATAATATGATGAACACTGAGATTTGTATCACTCGGTGTCCGTAAATCAACTTCGGCGATTTCCGTTAAAACTCCATTCGCAGATTTTGGATGGATAAATTCGATTTGCCCGACGAATCCTTCTCTGGGGCTTCCCCCGATAACCTGTACGTTTCTTGATTGCAGCGTTTTTATCTCTTCTGTTATATTTTCAACTTCGAAACAAATATGGTGGATACCTTCACCACGTCTTTCTAAAAATTTCCCAACAACGCTGTCGGATACTGTCGGCTGCATTAACTCAAATCTCACATTAGCGGTAGGTATAAGAGCTGCTATGAGCTGCTGGTCTTCTATTTCTTCTTGTTTCGCAACCTGCAACCCCAGTACGTTAGAGAATACCTCTGTTGCTTTAGAGATATCTTTTACCGCTATACCTATATGATCAATTCTTTTAAACATCTATCAACATCCTGCCATATTCCTTCATATTAATCTTGTTAATTTGTTCTAAAAAACTACCATTTCCTTTTGTATCCCAAAAATTTCCCTTAAAACGTCACAAATTTCTCCGGTGGTGGCCAAAGCTTCGACGCACTCTATGATTGCTGGCATGGTGTTCTGGTCACTTTTTGCTACTTGAGATAAATTATTTAGAGCAGTTTCTACTTTAGATTGATCCCGTGAAGATTTCATCCGTTGCAAACGGGCTATTTGTTTTTCACTTTCTTTGGGGTCGATGCGAAAAATTTCGATAGGGGGTTCTTCTTTTGATTGGAAAGCATTTACACCAACGACCAGTCTGCTACCCGCTTCTATTTCTAATTGCATTTGGTATGCGGCTTCATTAATTTCTCTTTGTTGAAATCCTTGTTCTATAGCTACTACTGCTCCACCAAGGCTATCGATTTGTTCTATATATTTTTTTGCTTCTTGTTCTAATTGGTTAGTTAAATTCTCTATTAAATAGGACCCGGCTAAAGGGTCTATTGAATTAGTTATACCGGACTCGTGGGCCAATATTTGTTGCGTCCTCAAGGAAACTGTTACCGCTTCTTCTGTGGGAAGAGATAGCGCCTCATCTTTGGAGTTCACATGTAAAGATTGAGTTCCACCTAATACAGCGGATAAGGCCTGTAGTGTTGAACGAACTACATTATTGTCTACCTGCTGTGCGGTGAGAGTGACACCAGCTGTTTGGGTATGAAACCTTAAAGTTTGGGATTTTGGATTTTTTGAACCAAATCGTTCAACCATAATTTTTGCCCAGAGTCTCCTTGCTGCACGGAATTTTGCAACTTCTTCTAGTAAGTCACTTTGTGCAACGAAAAAGAACGCTAATTGAGGGGCGAAATCGTCGACTTCTAAACCTGCTGCGATTGCAGCTTCCACATAGGCGATCGCGTGAGAAATAGTAAAAGCGATTTCTTGAACAGCGGTACAACCAGCTTCCCTCATATGGTAACCACTAATAGATATTGTGTTCCAGTTTGGTGTTTCAGATGCGCAATACTCGAACAAATCAGTGATTAATCGCATTGATGGTTTGGGCGGATAGATATAAGTGCCTCTCGCCACGTATTCCTTCAATAGGTCATTTTGAACGGTACCTCTGAGATCCTTAGCGGGAACCCCTTGTTTTTTTGCCACCGCAATATAGTACGCTAGCAAGATTGAAGCAGTTGAATTGATTGTCATAGAAGTTGAAACTTTGGATAGATCGATGTTATTAAAAACAATCTCCATATCCTCCATATGAGATATTGGAACTCCTACCTTGCCTACTTCACCCAAAGCTATAGGATGATCTGAATCATATCCTGTTTGTGTAGGTAGATCGAAAGCCATAGAGAGACCTGTCTGACCTTGATCCAATAAATATCTATACCTGGTATTTGTTTCTTCAGCCGATGCAAAACCAGAGTATTGCCGCATAGTCCAAAGACGCCCTCTATACATTGTAGGCTGGACCCCTCTGGTATATGGGTATTGTGCTGGGTAACCAATATCGTCAGTCTCGCTTGAATCTTGTAGATCCTCGGGTCCATATATTGGCTCTATATCGATATCAGAAGTAGTTGAAAAGCTTATATCTCTTTCCTTCCGTTTTTCTACTGCTGGGCGCCACACGTTATCAATCCATTCTTTTTTACTTTTTGGATTCTCCACTTTTTCCCCCATCACATTTGAATAACTAGAATCAAACTAATCCAGAATAGGTTAGATATAGAAATCATGTCAACATTTCTGGGTGTATTGAATGATGAATGTCTATGCGGATCTAGTGTATTTTGCTTTCAGGGACATACCAAATGGTCTTTTGTTGTACACCGCGAGCGTACGATAATAATGTAGCGAATACCATTATTGCAAGGCCCAATAAAATCACTTCTTGATAAGCATGTGTTACTGCTAGCGTTGAATCACCTAAATATGATTCGTAATATTTTAGTCGGTAGGCGTACATTGTTCCCGCTATAGTTGTGCTTATCGAAAAACCTACTTGCCTTGCTGTGGTAGTGAGCGCCGTTCCTGATGCGAGTTTTTCTGAAGGTATGGACCCAAGTACCGCGTGCTCGTTAGAGGGGTCAAAGATAGATGCCCCTATCCCAGTAATAATTAGGCTAATGGCTATGAGTTGAAAACTTGTGTTTGAGTCGAACTGTGACATTAGAGCGAATCCTGCTGTGGTAACAAATAGACCGAACGTAGCCATTCTTCTCGCACCTATCCTATCTGTCCATATTCCAGCTGCTGGCGCTATAAATAGCCTCACAATTTGGATCGAAGCTAATAAAATTCCGATTTCAGTTGTCGCCATCTTTTTACCATGTAGTAGAAAAAATGGTATTAGAAAGATGATGAACATGTATCCCAGAAAATGTAAAAAATGTACTGCTAGAGACACTGCTAGAAAACGATTCTTAAACAACCTTAATTCTAGAACAGGGCTAGGGCTTTTTATTTCGTTTAACAAAAAGGCTCCAGTTGAAATAACGAAACTAGCAAGGAGGATATACATCATTTGGCTTGTTATCGGTTCCACTGG
>JAPYRO010000080.1 GCA_029941095.1 Dehalococcoidia bacterium | reverse complement strand
AGTATGTGCATCAATCATCGATCCCACCATATGCTAAAGTATAAGGACTAAGCATTATTTATTAAGGAAATTCTTCTAATGGAATTCTCAGTAAGGCTCACATTGTACCCATCTTGTTTATATAAGATCAAATGTTTAGGACAATATGAATAGGTTTGAAAATGACGACAGGTACATATCTAGATAAAATTATCCCAAGAACTAAGTTAGACTTAGATTCGAGGCGTGCGCTTGTCTCTCAAGATGAGTTAATAAATAAAATACAAGATATCCCCTCCACAATTGATTTCTATCAAGCATTTAAAAAAGATAAGCTTCATTTAATCGCAGAAATAAAGAAAGCTTCTCCGTCTAAAGGTATATTTGATGCAAATCTTGATGTTGAAAAATTAGCAGCATCCTATATAGACAATGGAGCAACAGCAATATCAGTCTTAACAGATACTCCTTTTTTTAAAGGTTCCTTAGAGGATTTAAAAGCTGTTAAGGCAATCAGTGTAAAAAAGAACGTGCCCGTGTTAAGAAAAGATTTCATTGTTGATCCATACCAAATATATGAATCACGATACTGGGGTGCTGATGCTATTCTTCTGATAGCAGTCTGTTTGACTAATAATGAAATAGCTGAGTTTCAAGAATTAGCTAGTTCATTATCAATGGCTTCACTAATAGAAGTGCACTCAGAAGAGGAATTTTTTAGGGTATCAGAATTGAATCCAAAACTATTAGGAATAAATAATCGAGATCTAACATCATTTGACACGGATTTAAGTGTTACCTCTGGTATTGCACCTCGCGTGAGCCAAAAAACCATTGTTGTCTCCGAAAGCGGTATTCATAATTCATTGGATGCGAGAAGCGTTAGGGCAGCAGGCTCAGATGCAATCTTGGTAGGAGAATCTTTGATTAAATCTAAAAACCGAGAAGCCTTGATAACGGAATTAAGTACTATTGATGATCCGAGAAACGGATTAATTGAAGAGCAACAGAATCTAATTAACGACCTGACTGATAATTTGCCTGATCGTGGAGAAAGTAACTAGTTTAATGAATGTGATGATCAAAATGTGCGGCAACCGTAGTCTAGAAGACTTAACAAACGCAACTTCTAGTGGTGCCGATCTTTTAGGAATTATCTTTGCCGACGCTTGGAGACGAGTGAGTGTAGAAAATGCTGGGGTGATGCTAGATGCTTTTAGAGATACTGCAGATCTGATCCCCCCAATAGTAGGAGTGTTCGTCAATCAACCTGTAAAAGAAGTTAACTCTGTTGCGGAACAGCTAGGACTGGACATGGTACAGCTCCATGGTGATGAAGATAAACCATACTGGAACTCGATAGAACGACCTTTAATTATTGCAAAAAGAATACCTGCACGAGCCAGTGAGGTTGAAATCGAAAAAATGCTAGGGCCAGTATTTGAATATGCAGAAGAAACAAACGCGATAGCTCTCATCGAACCTTTAGTAGAAGGGCAACCAGGTGGTACAGGCAGATCACTGGATCTTGAGCTAGCAAAAATGATTACTAAAACCTACCCTTGTATCTTGGCCGGCGGGCTAACACCACAAAACGTGGGAGGAATTATTAAAGATGTCCGTCCCTGGGGAATAGATGTTTCTAGTGGAGTGGAAACTAATAGGAAAAAGGATCCAAATAAAATCGCAGAATTCATCTACCAAGCAAGAAAATTACCACTTTGAAAAAATAAGAGTACTCAATACTAGTTTCTTTTTACATATTTTAATGCCAGTAATAGAATCATAAGCAGGAGAAAATTTATAATAATGAAAACAAAAAATAAAATAGATTCTATAGATCGCTTTGGTGATTTTGGAGGGAAGTTCGTTCCTGAAACATTAATGTCAGCAGTATCTGAACTTGAAAAGGAATACCTTAGCGCAAGCAAAGATCCGGGATTCCTATCCGAACTGGATTCCTTATCAAAAACTTATGCTGGACGACCCACTCCTTTAACCCTTGCAAAAAACCTCACAAGAAAATCGGGCGGGGCAACTATATACCTTAAACGAGAAGATTTAGCACATACAGGAGCTCATAAAATTAACAACGCTTTAGGACAAGGATTATTAGCAAAAAGGATGGGTAAAAGTCGAATCATTGCGGAAACGGGTGCAGGGCAGCACGGAGTTGCAACTGCAACAGTATGTGCGCTTTTAGGAATGGAATGCCATGTTTACATGGGAGAGGATGATATAGCGAGGCAAGCTCCAAACGTTTTCCGAATGAAACTATTAGGAGCGAATGTGATTCCGGTAACAAGTGGATCAAAAACTCTGAAAGACGCAGTCAATGAAGCGATGCGTGATTGGGTAACCAACGTCTCAAACACCTACTACTTAATCGGTAGTGTCGTAGGCCCACATCCCTACCCAACAATGGTTCGAGATTTCCAGAAAATCATAGGTGAAGAAATCAGACAACAACTAAATGAATTGGAAGGTAGACTTCCGGATTATTTAATCGCATGTGTTGGAGGAGGAAGTAATGCTATCGGTATGTTCTATCCTTTTGAAAAAGATACTGCCGTAAAATTTATTGGGGTCGAAGCCGGAGGATCAGGAATACCTTCTGGCTCTCATGCCGCAACGTTGGTAGCTGGAACCCCAGGAGTGCTGCATGGTTCCTACTCGATGCTCTTACAAGACAAATGGGGTCAGGTCAGTGAAACCCACAGTATATCAGCTGGCTTAGATTATCCTGGTGTTGGGCCTGAACACGCTTACTACAAAGAGAGCGGTAGAGCAGAATATACTAGTGTCACAGATGAAGAAGCATTGGAGGGATTTAAATTACTATCTGAGTCAGAAGGAATTATACCTGCCTTAGAATCATCGCACGCCATAATATATGGGACTAAGTTAGCTTCCACTTTAAGCAAATCAGACATAATGGTTATTAATTTAAGTGGGCGAGGCGATAAAGACATTGATACTGTGGCTAAGCTCCAAAATATAAGTTTATAGTAAACTTAGCCAGCATCAATCAATAAAATATTAGCCAACCACTCAAGCGGGCCCAAAACAAGCGCCGTAACGAATAGGCCTGCAATAAGTGTACCTAAAGCAATCGGTGGGAAAGCTCTATTTAGTGGCACCCGCAGAATCCAGGCGACAAGACACCCTGTCCAAACTCCTGTAAAGGGTAACGGTACCGCTACTAATAAAATGAGAATGATTAGATTTTTACTTTCGCTATTCTTTACTGAAACGTAACTAGAATACTTCCCGTGAAGTGCCACTACTCTTTTATTCTGGAATAACCAAATTTTATTGACCCACGAGGGAAAATAAGGAATCAACCTAGGAACCCAATTAAGGAGTAAAAGAATGGGTAAGACAGGCACAAGATTACCCATAAAACTAATTATCAAGACAGGAAACCAATGTAGATCAAGGGCAAGTATGCCCAAAGGTATACCTAAACGAAGTTCGCCAACTGGCAGCATAGAAGCAACAAAAATTTGTAATAAAGAATCAAAAGGCACTTGCCACATAGGTATCCCTCCAAGCAATTTAACAGCTATTAGCTATTAAATTAAAGATACTATTAGATTTATAATGGATATTAGATCACATCTATCAGAATATATAATATAATCTAACCACATCGAATACTATTGGGGCCGTAGCTCAGTTGGGAGAGCACCTGCTTTGCAAGCAGGGGGTCAGGGGTTCGAGCCCCCTCGGCTCCACCAAACACCTTAACAAGTGTTAGTATCGCACATTCTAGTTCGTGAACAAATCTAGTATATTACCGAAACCCGTTCCGTCTAGCCGATATAGCTCGGTATAGCCACAGTCATCACAAGCTACGGTCTCATATTTCTGGTTCTGTATATTTAGAAATCGTGTTATACCTGAGCCAGTAGTCCGTAACTCACCGGACCTGTATCGAGTCCCTTCACATTTTATGCAAGAGTAAGTTTGTTTTGCCATTGATTACCTCTCTAATTTGATCTCTCTTTTACTGGAGAATAGAAATTCTCATCTTACGTCAATTTGATATAAACGACAATTCCATGTCTGATACTATATTTTCTCTAGTACCACTGAATTGTCCATTTGTAGCTCAGGGACTTCCCAATATTTTTTCAATAATAGATCGGTTTTAGACCTTTCATGAAGAAAAAAACCATTGTTCAAATAGAATCTAACCGCCCAAGTAGCACCCTCCCAAGTACCAACAAGTAACCTAGGACTCTTGTTAATTTGAAACAAATACTCTAATAAGGATCTTCCAATTCCGATCCCTTGATGGTCGGAAAGTATATACGCGTGCCTAATCAAGGTAACATCCTCTAGTTCCTGGATCCCCATAACGCCAACCAACTTATCTTTTACTGTATATCCAAATATTCGGACATTATCGGCGAATTCATCTATTAGTTCTTGATCCGTCATATAGGGTTCATGCCAAGAATTCTCAGGGATAACTCCCTTATATTTCAACGCTGCATTATTAATTACGTTGAGGATATTATTAACGTCTTTTTCCGTGTACTCGTTTATCATGTAGGAGTTTATCCTCGTTCAATCTGTATTTTAAATTTACAAACAAACATGAGCCTAAAAGTACCAAGTCAGTAACAATAAAGTTTGCTGCTCTCATTTATCCTGCTTGAGAATAAAGAAAACCCTCCCACGAGATTCGGGAAGGGCTTTCTCTAAGTTCTTTAAATTTTTAAAATCAGCTATTTGATTGTCTAGCGTCTCTAATAGTTAAGCCACCCAGTATCAGACCAGTCGCCATAAATCCCATCCAGGCAACAAATTGAACCACATCTCCATTTTCTCCCAGGAATGAAGATATCGGCAATATGATTCCTACTAAACAAAGAACAATACCAACTATAATATTCTGGATCTTTTCAAGAACCATAGCTATACCCAGTAACAGCACTCCAAGTCCGACTGCTAAGGGAAATCCACTGCTTGAGGCTAAAGCTAAATTCTGCATGAGAGCACCTTCAGCTATATTAGCGGCTTCAGTATTAGCAAATTCAAACCCAGCTGATATCAGCATTAGTGGAATAATCGCGACAAATAATACCTGAGAAATGTTTGTATAAGATCGTCCTGAACCATCCCCAGTGGCTATTCCTCTAGATGTAAAGAACAACCCCATCACCAGAGCAATCATTCCACCATATCCTAAAGTTATTCCCATTTGAGCCATAACTGGATCGTCCATCAGTGCCTGAGCAATATCGACAGTTGAACTGTCATTTCCTGCAGGATATAGCGCCATCCATCCAATAAAAGAAACAATAGGTCCTAATGCCAATAACAATCCTGTCTGTAGCTTTGATCCCATAATAAAATCCTCCTTGAGTGCCTGTCTTACAATCAACTTTTGCTACGACCATACCACGTACAAGAATTACTGCCAATATATTACTACATACAGAGACTTTTTAAGTGGCAACGAATTTTTCTTGGCATACAGTCTATCTAAACAAAAACTGCTCCTAGAGAACCTCCGCCCGCTGCTATACTTTCACCAGTGATGCTTTCAGCTTTAGGAGAAGCCAAAAAACATGCAATATAAGCCAACTCTTGAGGCTGAATAATTCTTCTTATTGCTACCCTTTCAGAATTCATTTCCTGGAGTTTTTCCACAGATATATTTTGTTGCTCAGCTCTATTATTTTGACGAGTCAATACAGTATCCGTCGCAGTGGATCCTGGATGCACCACATTGACGGTTATTCCATCGGGGCCCAATTGATCCGACAGTGTCTTTGTCATATGAACCACAGCGGCATTTCGAAGGCCGAAAAAGCTTGATTGCCGTGCGCTTAGTCCGCCAATATTGATAATTCTCCCCCATTTCTGATTCTGCATATGGGGAACAACGGCTTTTATGGTCCTAAAATAGCCAACAATTTTTGTATCGATATCTTCAACTAAGTCTTTTTCAGTCGCATCAGATAGATTAGGAGAGACTTTGCCTCCAACCATGGCAGCATTATTTACGAGTATGTCAATTTGACCGTATTTCGTGATTGTTTCCTCGATTAACTGTTCCACATCAGATGTGTTGGTCATATCTGCCTGCACCGAAGAAACTTCACCTCCAGTTTTCTCTGAAATCTCTTTTACGGTAGATTCAAGAGTACGTTTAT
>JAPYRO010000079.1:3900-6172 GCA_029941095.1 Dehalococcoidia bacterium | reverse complement strand
ACCTAGAACTCACCAGGCATACTTAGAGCCTCACAACACTATTGTTTGGATTGATGATGATGGGCAAATTCAAGTGTGGAACGGATCTAAGTCTCCGTTTGCGAATAAGAACTCTCTAGCGTCTGTTATAGGTGTTGCTCCTGAAAAAATTACCATAAATTTTGCCTATGTAGGTGGTGATTTTGGAGGAAAAGGAGATATAAATGGAGTACCAGTTTGTTATTTTTTGGCAAAGAAGACTGGTCGTCCAGTTAAACTTAATTTCGACTATAGCGAAGAATTGCAGGCAATGAACCCAAGACATGAGTCTACGATGAGGGTTAAGGCAGGCGTTAAAAAAGATGGAACATTGACAGCTTGGGAGGCGGAAGTTTACTTCAACTCAGGAGCATATGGCGGATATAAGCCAGTCCCTGGTTCTAACTTACCCGGGATCGCAGAAATTGCGGGCCCATATAATATACCTAACGTTAAAATTAATGCGTTTCAAGTATATACAAATACTGTTCCGTGCGGATTTCATAGGTCACCAGGAGAAGTGCAGGGCATCTTTGCGGGTGAATCCCATATGGATATTATCGCTAAAGAACTAGGTATGGATCCTATTGCGTTTAGGTTGAAAAATGTTATTCATGATGGTGATTCTACTCCAGTTGGGCATTCTTACTTGGATATAAAAGCTGAAGAAGTAATAAAAGAGGCGGTTAGAGCTTCTGGCTGGGATAAACCTAAATCCAAGGGAGTAGGTCGGGGAATAGCGTTGGGGCATAGGTCGCAAGTTGGGGGAGAGACCCACGTGGCTATAGACATCAATGAAGATGGCTCGGTTACAGCGTATAATTCTATTTTTGATTCAGGCATGGGTAATCACACTATGCTGCTGCAAGTAATCGCAGATGAACTGCAGATATCTTTAGATAGAATATCAGTCGTCCCATATAATACTGATGATGTAGGTTTTGACACTGGTGTAGGGGGAAGTAGAGGAAGTTATGTGATTACCGAAGCTTCACTCTTAGCTTCAAACGATGTCAAAGGGAAATTGAAGAAATTAGCTTCTGAATACAAAGGATGGGATGAAGAAGTAGTGGAATTTTCTGAAGGTGCTTTAGTCAACGAGAGAACTAATGAAAAAATTTCTATGGAAGAGATAGCAAAAAGATCCGGCGGATCCGTAAAAGGTAAAGGGGATTTACAAGATATGGCTCAAAATCAATACACTTCCTTTGTCGCTCAAGTTGCTGAGGTTGAAATAGACGAAGAAACAGGTAATGCTTCAGTAACCCGTATAACCGCTGTGCATGATACGTCTAAAATTATCAACCCTATTGGTTTTCACAGCCAACTTGAAGGTGGAATGGTCGGAGCTTACGGATTTGCGGTTATGGAAGACCTAGACGTCGATGAAAGTGGTAGAGTTTCCAACCCTTCCTTTGCAGATTTCAAGATACCAACAGAAAAGGATATCCCAGACCTGACCGTTTCTTTGGTGGAGACTAGCGAAGGAAGAGGCGCTTATAAAGTTAAAGGTATTGGTGAGCATTCAAACCTTGCAACGGCTCCGGCAATTGCGAACGCTATCGAAGATGCTATTGGTATTCGACTTTATAGTTTGCCATTTACTTCCGATAAGATTTGGCATCAAATATCTAATTAGGTTTGCTTAGAACCTTAATTTAATCTCGAAAATTTGTGTATTGTAATGGTATCGGTAATTCAGTACTTTTAATTATGCTGATAGCTTTTTGAAGATCATCTCGTTTCTTACCTGTAACTCTGATTTCGTCTCCTTTTATGCTTGCTTGTACTTTTAGTTTTTGAGTTTTGATAGTTTTTATAATATTCTTAGATAACTCCACGTCTACTCCCTGTTTTACCTGAATAGTTTGTCTAAGAGTGTCTCCACCCGCAGTTATAGGAGGGTCGAAAGTTAATGATTTTAGATCAACTCCTCTTTTGCTCATCTGTTGTTTTAGAAGATCTTGAAGAGATGATAATTTAAGTTCATCTTCTGTAACGAGTGTTATGGTGGTTTCCGTTCTATCTAAAGATGAGATACTGTCCTTAAAATCGTATCTTTGTCGTACCTCTCTAGTTACATTATTCAAGGCATTATCTACCTCTGACATATTTACCTTGGAAACAATATCAAACGACGGCATGTTAAACCCTTTCAGTAATACGGATAACTGGCCATGAGTGTACCGCTATACGATTTAGTCTAAATTTCTTAATGTTTCTATTCCCTATGTGATATTCAGAACTTCTTATG
>JAPYRO010000079.1:0-3890 GCA_029941095.1 Dehalococcoidia bacterium | reverse complement strand
GAGACAATAAGACTATTATGTCATCAGAGAGGTTAGTAAATCCAGATCTTGAGTCGAAAGAAGGGTCGATTGAAGGAGGACTTAGACCAAAATCCTTTGACGATTATGTCGGCCAAGAAAGAATAGTTAGTAATCTACGCATAGCCATGCAGGCTGCCCAACAAAGGGGCGAGGCTTTAGACCATGTTTTGTTTAACGGGCCGCCTGGTCTAGGTAAAACCACTCTTTCATTGATTTTAGCGTCAGAGATGGGTGTTAATGTAAAGATTACCGCAGGTCCTTTAATAGGGCGTGCCGGCGATCTTGCCGCTATACTATCTAATTTGCAACCGCATGACGTATTATTCGTCGATGAATTTCATAGGCTACCGAAAGCCGTCGAAGAGATACTGTATCCAGTGATGGAAGATAATGTATTGGATATTATGATCGGTAAAGGTCCAGGTGCGCACAGTGTAAGATTAAAACTACCTCCGTTTACTTTAGTAGCAGCAACCACTCGATATGCTTTATTGAGCTCTCCTCTCAGAGATCGATTTGGTTCTACGTATCGGTTAGATTATTACTCTGATAAAGAAATTAGTGACATACTAGTTCGTTCGTCCAAGGTATTAGCGATTGATGCTAAGGCAGATGGGATAAATGAAGTGGCGAGAAGGAGCAGAAATACTCCAAGGATAGCAAATCGGCTTTTACGCCGTGTACGCGATTATGCTGAAGTGATTGGGGATGGTGTTCTAACGGAAGAAATTGCTCAAAAAGCACTTCACGAGTTAGGTGTAGATGAGCTAGGGCTTGATGATACCGACCACATGGTATTAAAAACGTTAGTTGAAACTTTTTATGGAGGGCCCGTCGGATTAGACACTCTGGCATCAGCAATGTCTGAAGAGCCAGATACCGTAATGGAAGTTTATGAACCGTATTTGTTACAAATTGGGTTTTTACAGCGGACCGCTAGAGGTCGTGTAGCTACTAAAAGAGCATTCGATCATCTAAATATACCTTGGAATGAGAATGACTCCGACCTAAAATCACAGGTTGATCATGGGCAGTCTCGTTTAATCTAAACAGTGATGCGGATGACAGCAGCTTTTTTCTATATTGGAATCTAAATTAATAGGAGGTTGATCTTCATGGGTGAACCAGGTACAGATCTTGAGGGTAAAATTGCTCTTATATCAGGAGCTAGTAGAGGTATTGGAAGAGCTATTGCAGTGGCTGCCGCTTCTAAGGGGGCAAAAGTGATATGTGTTGGGCGCACTCTAGAGAAGGATGGCAACCGTGGTAGTCTAGAAGAGACAATAGCGTTAATCCACTCGAAGGGTGAAGAGGCTATTGCGTTCCCTTGTGACGTCAGCAAACCAGAGAAAATTTTTGATTTATTTTCTAGCATAACTAACGAGCTAGGGGCCATAGATATTTTGGTGAACAATGCAGGGATCTATACCGGAGGATCAATTCAAGACATTACCTTGGATGATTGGTCACGAGGTCTCGCTGTAAACTTAACTGCCCCCATGTTAATGAGTAAATTAGCGATCCCCATGATGATAAAAAAGGGTGGGGGAGCAATAGTGAATATAACCTCAGGTAGCGCCGAACGGTATGACCGAGGTCACGTAGCTTACAGTACATCTAAAGCTGCCCTAAACAGGTTCACCCAAAACCTGGCAAGAGAGGTAAAAAACTTAAGTATTGTAGTGAATGCTTTAGGGCCTGGATTGGTAAAAACCGAGATGAATGGTTTCTACGAAGGTGGGGATGAAATTGAATCTGTAATAGAACCTGCATTGAAACTGATGTCGTTGACTAGCGACGATAATATTAGTGGCCAAATACTGCATAAAGATAGCTACGGTGGCAATTAAAATTGTTTTCGCGTCAGTATTTGTATTTGTTTATAGTTGAATTTATTTTGTTTGGGATCTATTACTTACTTCTTTCCACATTGCCCGTTCATATTATGCAAATGGACGGAACTCTGGGTACCGTTGGGTTGGTAATGGGTATCGCTGCTCCTATTGCGGCTATACTCACCCCTATCTCTGGATATTTAATTGATAACTGGCATGACAAAAGAATGATAATTATAGGTTTAATATTTAATCTAGGTTCGTTATTATTCCTACCGTTTATTAAACTAACAGCCTTTTTTGTCCTTGTAGATTTTTTTCGCAGACTGGGAACCGCTACCACCGGTGCTGCAACAAGGTCAAGAATTTTAGATCTATTGCCTCAGAATCGGAAAGGCGAAGGCATATCGATTTTTACTACCTCACATAATCTTGGAACTGCTCTCATGCCGCCAATTGGACTGTTTATTCTTAATCAGTATGGATTTAGAGGAGTCACAGGGTTCTGCGTTTTTTTAATCCTAATTGGATTCGCGATAATTCAATTACTAGACGCTCCTTCAAGATTAACTAATAATAAGGCTCAAGATCTAAATCAACGTCTTTCAGTCAATGGATTCAAGAATTCGTTAAAACTTGCCTCTTGGGTACCTCCTTTAACTTTACTTATTATGGTAATAGCTTTCTTTGGTTGTCTTACTTTTATACCTTTAATCTCAGAAGAAAGATCGATACCTGAATACTATTCTTTTTTTACTGTTTACGGTTTCACCGTATTTATTTCCAGACTATTTGTTGGTAGATTTTCTGATAAATATGGACGTGAATTAATCATAATTCCATGCATAATCTTATGTTCTATTGCCATGGTGGTTTTGGCATTTTCATACTCTCTCGCGGCCCTCTGGTTAACTGCTGTGATGTTTGGCATAGGTTGGGGATCCGCTTTCCCAACATTACTGGCTCTGGCTTCTGATTATTCGGCAGAGAATACTGAAGGTCAGACAATGTCTATAATGTCTGCATCTTTTTCAATCGGCACCGCTTTAGGAGGAGGTATGGTTGGCACTATATCCCAATATTTTACTTTTGAACTGTCTTTTTTGTTATTAGCAGTATTACTATTGTTGACTCTAGTACTATTCTTAATAGACTTTAGGAGCCAAAATCTAATTAAGGCTGAGAGGTGAACATGTTTCATGAAATGCGTATTTATGAGGCGGAACCAGCACGGCTTCCAGTGCTTATAAAGAGATTTACAGAAACCAATGTGAACCTCTTTGATAAATATGGCTTTAAGCCCATTGGTTACTGGATTGAAGAAGTTGGAACTCCTCATAGGATAATATACATGCTTTCTTGGGATAACTGGGAGCAAAGAGCTGCTACTTGGCAATCTTTTTATGAGGATCCTCTGTGGTTAGAATCCATTGAGAGAAATGGGCCAACTGTTCAGCGAATCCAGAGTAGCATATTAACTCCAATGAAATTTAAGTAGTTGCATTACTCTGGTCTTACCCTCTATATCTCACTGTGTTTGAACTGAAATCTTTGTTAATGCGTCTAGAGAGATGTAACCCTTCTAATATGAATTCGATGGCGGATGCTTGAGCAGATATTTTGCGCCCTATCTTCAATTTCTTTTGGGCCGGCTTAAGATCACTTACGTCCTTTAGCCAATCAGCTATTGTTTTAGAAGGCATCATGTCACCTGTATCTATCGTTAATCCTTCATTAAATCGCCCAATTAAGGCATCGAATTCATTTAAGTTGAAGTAGTGATTGAACGTATTTAGTACCGCCCTTTTTGCTATTTCCTCTACTATTTTTGATTCTCGGCCATCCTCTATACTTTCTAGTTCTACTTTTCCAAGTGTTGAGGTGCTCATATAACTCATATCACTAATTCTAGGGCTGGCTTCTGTTTCTCCGGACAATAGCGATCTTCTAACAGAATTAGCAATAATGGTTTGGTAATTACCGATTGAAACTCTTACACTAACGCCTGAACGTTGGTTAATGTCTCCACTTTTC
>JAPYRO010000078.1:3960-6259 GCA_029941095.1 Dehalococcoidia bacterium | reverse complement strand
GGTCAGGACCACATATGAAAGGTGATCATCAGCTCTATCACGCTCACTTCAGAAATATTACCTTTATCAATAATTATCCACTCCACCAGCTCCAGCTTATTCGACAATAGTACTCGGAAGTTGGGGAACTACTTGGTGAGCGCTAAGACACCAAACGAATCACCCCGCGGCCCTAGGGTTCTTCGCAAGATTAAGCTCCCCCTTTTTGATATGATGTAAATGATTTGCATTATCATTACTGAATTATGATGCCAATAGGCTTCTGTATTAATGAACAAAAAATCTCGAGATCTGTTCTGGTATAAAACCCATTCTTGGTTAGGCTTGAAACTTTCCTTGTTTTTAACGTTTATTCTCATCACGGGAACAATCGCTGTATTTAGCTTGGAAATAGATTGGTTGTTAACTCCCGAGATGCGTTCTAAAGAATATGTTTCACCTGAGCAAGTTGCCTGGGGTGCCGCATTTGATTCCGTAACAGAGGAATATTCGGGTTATGAATTGGTAGGGATTTTTCGGCTTCATGACTCGTGGTTTTCTCTACAAGGAATAGCTATCACTCCTTGGCAAGAAAGCGTGAGATTATGGTTAGACCCACTGGATGGCGAATTCCTTGGGGCAACATCTTGGTATAACGTGCAAAGATTTTTTCGGTCAATGCATCGGAACCTAATGATGCCTGAAAGAACCGGAACCCCGATTGTTTCTTTTATGGCGATTCCGCTAACTATATCCCTTATTGCTGGGTTCATTATTTACAAGAAGTTTTGGACAGGCTTTTTTAAGCGTCCACGCTTCGACAGAAAGCTTCGCGTTTGGGTTGGTGATTTTCATCGTCTTGCTGGATTATGGATTAGTTGGTTTATCGCATTGATAGCTATTACGAGCTTATGGTATTTCGTAGAGGAATTAGGTGGCAATTCTCCCCCTTTCCCTCCATCTGCTGTAAGAGTGGAAGAAAGACAATATTCTCTACCGGAAAATTTTACGGGCGCCGATTTGGATGCGGCCGTCAGAATAGCTATAGAAGAACTTCCTGGTCTACAAGTTCGGCGTATACTTTTTCCTTCTTTCTCAGAAGATCCTCTAATAATCCAGGGAGACTTAACTGCTACACTCGTTCGCCCTAGGGCTAATGGTGTTTATATCGATCCACTTAACTTAGAAACCCTTGGTAGCTACAGGGGCGAAGACCTAAATTATCATACGCGAATTTCCGAGGCTGCTGATCCGCTTCATTTTGGTAATTTCGGTGGTATGACTTCGAAAATCATCTGGTTTATTTTTGGGTTGTTTATGACTTCAATGGCACTAACAGGTGCAGTTATTTATACAAAACGGTTGGGAGATAAAATCAAGCCTACTGAAGAGCTGCCCACCGGGTCGAGAGTAGCAACCGCAGAAGAAATTCAGCTCTTATGAAGCAAGCTATTAAGTCCTGGTGGTATTCAATGGGATATTGGCGTTGGCTAAATGCTCTTATGTTGTTGACTGCAATCTATCTTTCAATAATTTTTGAGGCTGTACCCAATGATTGGGTAGAGTATGGATTCAGGTCACTCGGTGGCATAGAAGTTCAATTTTCCACGAGAGGCGAGATACGGCCAGGCATCAAATTCAACGGGAAAATCGAGGCTACGGGTTCAGGCTCAATTACTATTGGTTTTCGCCAAAATCTTGGAGAAGCTATTTCCCTCGACTTTGCCGGGCCTGGAAGCCAGGAAATCAGTCTCATTGCTCCAGAAAGTACGGAACATCAAATCTTTCTAATGGCCAGTAATAAATCGGATGGTCTTGTTAGGTGGAATATAGGTCGGTTATACGATTAAGCAACAATAGTTAAATGTTGACTCTAACTAAAGGCTGTAAAAACCTATTATTCGAGTCTGATGTATTGCTTTTCTAGATTTGATTTATACAAAACACTTGCATTCGATTAGGCGTTTGTTAAGAATGATTATCATTAATATTTAGAAAATTGGATTTTTGCTGATGATGAAGAAAAAACTAGGTCGTAGATCGTTCCTTGAAATAGTTTCAGGTGTTGTGGCTGTATCTGCGTCATCATTCCTAGGTGTTGTCTCATCTACTTTCGCCTCGAGCGCGGTCATCCAGGAAAGAACCGATTCAGATTCGAGTGATCAATCCGGCCGCACCGCGAGTGACTCCAACTCAAGCAATCAACCCGATGCCGAAGAATCTGACAGCAGTGATTCGGATTCGAGTGATCAATCCGGCCGCACTGCCAGTGACTCCAACTCAAGCAATCAATCCGATGCCGAAGAATCTGACAGCAATG
>JAPYRO010000078.1:0-3860 GCA_029941095.1 Dehalococcoidia bacterium | reverse complement strand
AAGCAATCAATCCGATGCCGAAGAATCTGA
The DNA here is from genome assembly GCA_029941095.1 of Dehalococcoidia bacterium. Classification (GTDB taxonomy): domain Bacteria; phylum Chloroflexota; class Dehalococcoidia; order UBA6926; family UBA6926; genus UBA6926. The sequence goes on along the minus strand of JAPYRO010000078.1, from coordinate 3,830 downwards.
CAGCAGTGATCGTGCTCCTCGCACCAGCAGTGATTCGGATTCGAGTGATCAATCTGGTCGTGGTTAATATCCAGATCTGACATGCCACTTGAAGCGATAATTAAGGATCCGCTTTCCTACTTAATATCACCCATCAGTAAAACGGAATTTTTTAAAACCTATCATGAAAAGGAAGCTCTGCTCAGCAAGCATAATGACGCTAATAGGTTTCACGGCCTTTTATCTATTGACCGTATCGATGAAATAATAGCGTCTACAGAGCTCCCACCATCTTCCTTAGACATGGTTCGTAAAGAGCCTCCAATCGAACGCTCTTATTACACTTTTAAGAACGGTAATATTGACCGCGGGGCGGTCATTAGGCATTACCAGGAAGGCGCAACAATAATATTACCTCAACTTCATCTTGCGGATGAAATCCTCGCAAAATTTTGTCGGTCTCTTGAAAATGTATTTAGTAGCCATGTCCAAACTAACATTTATTTAACTCCTGGAAGCAGTCAAGGGTTCAACACCCACTTTGATGATCATGATGTTTTCGTCATTCAATTATCCGGCACAAAGAAATGGCGTCTTTATCAAAAGCCGATCGACAATCCATATAGAGGTGAAAGTTTCAATACAAAAGATTATAAGGCCGGCGAACTACAGAAAGAATTCGAATTAAAAGAAGGCGAATGTGTTTATATACCCAGAGGTCTTATGCACGATGCGATAAGTGTTGGTGAAAAGGCTTCACTCCATATTACTGTAGGACTGATAGTCAAAAAATGGGCTGACCTAATGCTGGAGGCTCTCTCGGAAGTAGCTATTAGAAACCCCAGGTTTAGACGCTCCTTACCGCCAGGCTTCGCTCGACCCGGTTATAACAACAAATCCGCTAAAATCTATTTTGAGAAACTAATAAATGAATTTCAAAAAAATTCAAACTTCGACGAAGTTTTCGAAGTGATTAAGGAGAACTTCATACGTGAACGCACCCCTAACTTACGCGGGTCTCTCATTGACACCTCTTCTAATCTTCCAAAAGAAAGGCCCTATATTCGGCGGCCTAATTTGCAAGCTAAATTGAAACGTGACGAACTCGAAACCGTTATTATTTGTGGTGGTGGCGATCTGCGCTTTGAGTTAAAAGCTTATAAAGTGCTGCAAGTTATCCTTTCGGGCGAACCATTTTCAGCAGCAAGCCTGGGCGACTCAGAAGACGGTTCCACACTAGATATGATTAAAAAACTGACCGCCTTCGGAATAATTGAGCCAATAAAAAAACCGTAACCTATCCGTTTAGACAAGGAAGAACTTCGGGCAATTGTTTGTTTGACACCTTAAATGATAATGATTATCATTACTACTACAATTATTATTAAGATGTGCAAATAGTAATTATGAGTCAAACCCGTTTTAGTAAATCGAAGATTGCCATGGCGATAGCTCTTGTATCGGCTTCTTCCTGTTTAGTGGCGCAAAATTCAGAATCAGAAGATCCCGAACTTGAGACTATTACTATAGTTGGCTCGCAAGAGGATGCTAGAAATGTGGCTGGAACAGCGAAGGTAGTAACTGCGGAAGATCTAGAGGTTTTTGAGTATACCGACATTCACAAGATTCTATCTTCGGTACCGGGCGTGAATTTTAGGCCTGAAGAAGGATACGGGTTGAGACCTAATATCAGTATAAGAGGTACCTATGCTGATAGGTCAGGAAAAATAACACTTATGGAGGACGGGGATCTTATAGCGCCAGGTCCTTATTCCGCATCCTCTGCTTACTATTTCCCAACTGTAGGAAGATTAGCAGGTGTCGAGGTCTTAAAAGGTGCTTCTGCTATAACTCAAGGTCCATACACCATTGGTGGTGCAGTAAACTTGCTAAGCACACCTATACCCGAGGAGCAGTCCGGATTTTTTAATCAAGAGATAGGACAAGACGGAGCTCAACGAACCCACGTTACGTACGGCAACTCAACTGAAAATTTTGGATTTTTGTTGGAAACTCATGTTTGGGAGACCGATGGCTTTGATGACATCCAGGATGAGTCAGGCGATACGGGTTTCAGTAAGGATGACTACGTTGCTAAATTCCGTTTGAATAGTGATCGTGATGCTGATATTTACCAAGAGTTGAATTTTAAATATCAATGGTCCGAGGAGGACTCGGATCAGACTTATGTGGGTCTAGCTGATAAGTCTTTTAAGTCCGATCCCCATGAGCGTTATGGATTAACTAAGTACGACAACATGGACAATGAGCATGAGACACTCTCCTTGAACTATGGTGTTTCAATGGGTCAGTTTGAGCTTAATGCAACTTATTACGAAAATGATTTTGCTCGTGACTGGTTCAAGGTAGATAAAATAGATAACAACAAAGTTTATGCCTTAGGAAATGGCATAAACAATATAATCAGTGCAGCAAATTCCGGCAGCGCTGATGCGCTCGCCATACTTAATGGCGACAATACGGAAGCGGTCCAGATCAAGCTAAAGCATAATCATCGAGAGTATGAGTCTGACGGTTTAGACCTAAGGTTAAACTGGACTAATGACATACACTCTGTGACGGTAGGCTATCGTGATACCGAAGATAGTGAGGACCGATTCCAGTGGTACGAAGTTGCTAACTGGAGTGGAGGCAAAATGGGTGCACTGTCGATAGATGGAGGTCTTCCAGGTTATTCCTCCAATAACAGATTGACTGAGGCTGAGGCTAAAGCTTTCTACATTCAAGATGTCATAACTTTAGATAATCTTTCGCTCAACATCGGATATCGTTCTGAGGATTGGGAAATTACCCAGGAGCGATACGTTGACTCCGCTCGAAGTGCGGTTAATGCCGCAAAGGGCTATCCTAAGGAATTAGCGAATGACGAAGTGAGTCTATTTGGTGCTGGTGTGGTGTATGATATTAATGATTCAGTATCAATTTATGCTGGCTTTAACGAAGGTTTTACACCGACTGGTGGTGGTGCAGATCCTGAAAAAGCAGACAACATAGAGTTAGGGGTACGCTATGCTAATGGAAATACCTACATCGATGTTGGTTATTTTCAGACAGATTATAAAAATATGTTTGGAAGTTGCACCGCGTCGGGTGGTGCTGTAGGCGACTGCGAAATTGGTGATTCCTACAATGCCGGAGAGGCTGAAATAGAAGGGTTTGAGATATTCGGACAAACCGTTTTTGAGTCTGGCGGTTTAACCTTTCCAGTAACGTTAAGCTACACGTCTACCAATGCTGAATTTGATAACACTTTTAGTATCTCCTTCTGGGGTAATGTAACTTCTGGTGATGATATACCTGATACTGTAGATTCTCAGCTTGCTCTTAGCGTAGGTTTTGATAACGGAGCGGGTTGGTCTGGTAATGCAACATATTATTCGGTTGGTGATACCTGTTCTGTGGCAAGTTGCCCAGCGGGTACTAAGATTGATAGCCATTCAGAACTAGACCTTGTGGTTACGAGGGAATTCAGCGAATCGTTGGATGCTTATCTAACGATAATGAATGTTACGGATGAAAAAGACATAGTGGCAAGAGCACCCAAAAACGGAGCAAGGGCTCAAATGCCAAGGACTGCGCTAGTAGGCCTTCGCTGGAAATTCTAAACTAGCTTCCCCAATTTCCAGCAAAGGTCGACGAAAGAGGGTAGCTCGAGATTCACTACGATTGGTTTTCCAGGCCAGCCTATTCCCCCTAATTCATTAACCCACCGACTCTTGTGTTTATTAGCTTATTGATGAGGTTTGGTTAGTAGCGCGTCAGGAATTGTCGGGCGATTGAGAGTATTTCATCACTTTTTACCAACGATAGACCTTTATGCGCGAAATTAG
>JAPYRO010000077.1 GCA_029941095.1 Dehalococcoidia bacterium | reverse complement strand
GTTCAGTCACAGAAGCAAATCGCGTAGCATATTTCGTACCAGAAACAAAAAAAATAGATGAACTACTTGAAGAACTACGAACACGTAGACATCGACTAGCGCTAGTAATAGATGAATTTGGAGATGTATCAGGGTTAGTTACCTTGAGCAGAGTCGTAGAGGAATTAGTTGGAAGAGTAGAAGATCCTGGAGAGCCAAGCCCTTACTTAGCGGTAGATGAAAGAACCGTTGTAGTAGATGGATCGTTACATATTGGAGAACTTGTAGAACGATTAAATATAGTTCTCCCTGAAGGTGACGGTCAATACGAAACCGTAGCTGGTTTCATGTTAACTCAATTTGAACACATACCTACTGAAGGAGAACTCATAATACACGATCAATATAGACTAACGGTTAAAACTATGCATGGGCCAAGAATAGACGAAGTATTAATTCAAAGTGAATACTCCGTTTAACCTATCGTTTGGAGCCAAAAATTGAAAATATACCTAGTCCGACATGGAGAAACAGATTGGAACCTATCGGGTAAAGCACAGGGACAATCAGACATTCCATTAAATTCAACAGGGGAAAATCAAGCCCTTTCAGTTAGCAAATATTTCTCTAATATTAATATAGAATCTATTTATTCAAGCAGTGTTCAGCGTGCTCTAAAAACTGCATCAATAATATCGATCAATCATAATACCGATCCAGTAATTAACGACAGCTTTTTGGAGGTAGATTTTGGTGACTTAGATGGGGAACCGTTGAAAGAGATGAGAACAAGTTTCCCTCTATTTTTCAAAAAATGGACTTCTGATCCAACAAGTGCAGTTTTTCCAGAGAGTAAAGAGACTCTAAAAATACTTCAGTCAAGAACATGGAAAGGTATAACAGAGTTAGTCGAGGCACACAGTGAAAATGATAATATAATAGTTGTCTCACACGCTTTTGCGATTTATTCCATACTATGTCGAGCTTTAGGTATGCCACTCAAGAATTATGGTCGCCTTAGGTTACTACCTGGAACAATTAGTATTCTAGAAGCTAAGAAAAACCCCGGGGACGAATTTGTAGATACCAAATGGACCCTCACGAAATTGAACTCCTCTCCTTCTCAAGAGAAACCCCATGATTAATAACAAGAGTCTTGTAGAACAAAAAATCAAAGATGCTTTAACTGAGACTGGATTTGATTTTAACGGTGCCATCTTAACATTAGGGATTTCGGGAGGCCCAGACTCAACAGCTCTGTTAGCTTCTCTTACGAATCTAAAAAATGAATTCAAGTTTTTTTTGAAGGTCATCTATATAGACCACAGATTAAGGAAAGAAGCTCAAGCCGAAGAAGAATTTGTTAGAGGTTTAAGTGATAAATTAGGAGCAGATTTTGAATCAGTTAGAGTAGATACTATAGGCTACCAAGAGAGCCATAAATTATCGCAAGAAGAATCAGCAAGGCAACTAAGATACAAAGCTCTTTCAAAGATCGCTACGAAGGTAAATTCACGCTATATATTAGTGGGTCATACAAAAGACGATCAACTAGAAACTATATTAATGAATTTGATGAGAGGAACAGGGCTCGATGGCCTGAAGGGCATGGAAATTATATCTAAGGTCCCACCTCTCTTGGATTTTGATACTAACGACAACATCTCAATAATTCGACCAATGCTTAATATCGCCAAAACCGAGATTAATCTATACCTTACAGAGACCAATTTGACGTCAATGATAGACGACAGTAATAATTCCTCCAAATATTCCAGGAATCGAGTGAGAAACGAACTAATTCCGATGATGGAAAACATTCGAACTGGAAGTAAGGATTCAATTTTACGAACAGCTAAGTCAGTACACCTTTTAAGCAATTATTTAAATCAAACAGCATCCAATTTATTAGGTGAATGTTTACGTGATACCACCGAAAATAGTATTTATCTTGATAGGGAATTATTTTCGTCATACCACCCAAGTATTCAAATACAAATATTCCGTTTAGTCATTGATACCATTCTAAAATCGACGGCAGGGATATTTGCCGTGCATTGGCAATCGATGCAAAAACTAGCTTCCAATGGTTCGGCAGGTAGTCACCTGAAATTACCAAATAATATCTACGTCAATGTCACAAAAAATGACCTTATTTTATCAGTCGGACCTTGGCCCTGCCCTTTACCCAAAATTGCAGAAACTATCATAGAGAAAAATGGAATAACAGTCGCTGGAGAATGGTTATTTAACACGACTCAAGAAAACGGTTTCCTTTATGTCAAAGCCAAAGAATCTAAATCCGGACGCACCCGTGATATTACACAACTGAGCGGTCCACTCAATGCGAATTTAAAGTTAACTGACGCCACTCTGGCGGTTAGAAAAAGGGAAATAGGAGATAAGATAAAGATTCAAAAAGGGCATAAAAAAATAAAAAACCTACTCAATGAAGCAAAAATACCCCCTCATTGGCGCGATAATATCCCAATTATATACGAAAAAGAAACTGGAGAAATTGTTTGGGTGGTGGGTGTCCGCCAGGTATGAAATTAGCCAATTAGCTTCCCCAACATAAATCAAGTATGATGCTTCTATGAGTAACCAAAAAAACGGTACTAAGCGAAGCCTATTAGACATCATAAAACCAAGTTTCTGGGAAAGATTTAGGGTTCCTGAACATTCTCAGCAGTTAGATATATCGGTAAACCAGAAAACATCGGGTGCAAAAAGAAAACGGAAAACAGTTAGTGCCCGTAACCGTCCTATGTCAGCATGGCAAATAATTAGTGCAGGTATAATGATTTTTCTGGGCCTAGCTTTAGTGTTAAGTACGATACTCCCATATCTAGGTTAGCACTAACAATATGATTTAGTGCCTAAAATGGCGCACTCCAGTCAAAATCATCGAAGCTCCCTTATCATTTGCTGCTTTTATAACTTCTTCATCTCTAACAGATCCTCCGGGCTGAACAATAGATTTAATCCCTGCATCCAAAGCCAACTCTAGTCCATCCGCAAACGGGAAAAAAGCATCGGATGCCAATACAGCTCCTTTAGTACCCGCAGGCCCTGCTTTGTTAATTGCCAATTCAACACTAACTAGCCTATTAGGCTGGCCGGCGCCCATACCCTTGATCGACCGGTCTTTCACAACGATTATAGCGTTAGATTTAACATGCCTAATTGCTTTCCACGCAAATTTAAGATCTTCAAGCTCTTTTTCAGTTGGTTGTTGATCTGTAACAGTCTTCCAATCGCCATCATTCAAAGAATCTGGAGTTTGCATCAAGAAAGCGCCTCTAATACTTCTAATATCTAGTGAAGTAGGGGGAGGGGTAGGTGGCCCCATTTCCAATAAACGCAAATTCTTTTTCTTTTTTAATATACCAAGCGCGTCTTGATCAAATCCAGGTGCAATAACTATTTCGTAAAAACTCTCAGAGATTCTCTCGGCTGTTTCTCTATCTATTGGCCTATTGGATGCAATAATTCCTCCAAAGGCAGAAATTGAATCCCCGTCTAAAGCAGCTTCAAATGCATCAATAAGTCTGTCTCTTGAGGAAAGGCCACAAGGATTACCATGTTTGATTATTGCCAGGGTGGGCTGCTCAGAAAAATCGGATACTACATTCCAAGCTGCATCGGAATCTAGAACATTATTGAAAGATAATTCTAGGCCATTCAGTTGTTTGGCATTAGTAATTCCTTGTGGTTTAGATCCTATTGGAAGAGGCTCATATAAGGCCGCCTTTTGATGAGGGTTTTCACCATATCTCAAATTGTTCTTTTTTGTTACGGGAATAACCATTTGGTCAGACAAGTCATTCTGCATATCTATAAGTCCTGCGGAACCCATATCGATTCCCAAATATTTAGAAATAGCAGCATCATATAAAGAAACATGCTGGAAAGCCTTTCTTGCTAAAAGGCGCCTTTCAGATAAGGGAACGATACCCTGCCTCAAATTTTTGATCACATTTTCATAATCCTTAGGATCCACTACCACTAATACCGACGGGAAATTTTTCGCGGCGGCTCTTAATAAAGATACTCCGCCAATATCTATCTGCTCGAGGGCTTCATTAAGCTTTAACTCTTGATCAGTTATCGATTGGATAAATGGATACAAATTAACTACTACTAAATCAATAGTTTGAATAGCGTGTGCATCAAGGTCAGCTGTGTCATCAGGATTACCTCTTCGAGCCAATATCCCACCATATATAAAAGGGTGCAGAGTCTTAACTCTCCCATCTAAGATTTCAGGGAATTTTGTTAAGTCTTCTACTGCACCGATTTCCCGGCTGGGCGTGCTCAAAAATTCTTTAGTGCCACCCGTAGAAAAAATTTGCCAGCCTAAATCGAGAAGGTTATCGGCAAATACATCAACTTTAGATTTATCGGAAACACTGATTAACGCTCTTAATGTCATAGAATCATCTCCTACAAAAACTCTATACGTGATTCATTAGATTCTCTACTAGTTATTTCTCCCATCACAAAGGATCCATCAAGAGATGACATGACCATTTCTGAATCTTCAGGTCGGACAATTCCGATCAGCCCTACTCCCATATTGAATACTCTGTACATTTCATTCCAATCTACATTACCTTGCCGTTGGATGATGTTAAATAATGCAGGAACTTCCCAACTATCTTTACGTACAATACATTTTAGAGGTTCAGGAATAATTCTGGGTAAATTTTCGACTATGCCACCTCCTGTAATGTGTGCCATACCTTTTAATAAGTGTTGACTAGGTTTTAATGCGGAATAATAAGACACATGCTGTGCCATTAATGCTTCTCCGAGAGTCGTACTCAAATCACTATATTTAACACCCAGAGGTTTGACACTATCATCTAAATCAAAAATATGGCGAACTAAAGAAAACCCATTAGTATGCAAACCAGACGATGGAAAGCCTATAAGAACATCCCCAGCCGCTATGGATGACCCATCAATAAGATTTTCCTTTTCAACCACGCCCACAATAAATCCAGCAATATCAAAATCTCCGTCCTTGTAAACGCCAGGCATTTCTGCAGTTTCTCCGCCTATCAGTGCACACCCTGCAGTTTTTAAACCTATAGATAAGCCTTTTACGATTTCTACAATTTGCTTAGGTTTGATCTTGCCCGTTGCAATATAATCCAAAAAAAACAATGGGTCAGCTCCTTGAACCCATATATCATTTATCGAATGATTTGCAAGATCGGTCCCAATACTAGACATTAAGTCCATTGCCATAGCTATACGGAGTTTGGTACCCACACCATCAGCACTGGCAACCAGGATGGGCTCCTCATAGTTACCTAAAGCAAATAAACCTCCGAACCCACCAATATCACCTAAAACATTATTTGTATACGTATCGCGAACAATCGGACTAATCAATCGGATAACTTCATTACCTGAATCAATATTAACGCCGGACGAAATATAGCGATCGCCATCCATCCTGATAAGCCTTTCTTAAATTAACGATCCAATCGAAATTTATCTAGTTCAAGCTGTACTGGGATTGGATAGTCACCAGTAAAACATGCATCACAAAATTTTTCAGTCCCCCCACCCACTGCTTCTCGTAGGTTGTTTATGTCAAGGTACTCCAAGCTATCAACTCCAAGTTTCTGGCGTATTTCATCAACAGTATTATTTGAAGCTATTAACTCTGAACGACTAGGCATATCTATACCGTAGTGACACGGATATTTAATAGGAGGAGCACAGACTCGTAAATGAATCTCTTTAACTCCTGATTGTTTTAGTAACTCTACAACCTGAGGTGTAGTCGTGCCTCGAACTATACTGTCATCAATAAGCACTATTTTTTTTCCTTTGATGTTTTCAATTAGAGGCGTAAATTTCCCTTTGACAGCCTCGTCTCTTAGAGCTTGTGTTGGTTCTATAAATGTTCTACCTGAGTTTCTATTTTTTATAAGCGTTTCCTCAAAAATAATACCCGATTCACGCGCATAGCCCACAGCTGCAGGTATAGCAGAGTCTGGTATGGCGGTAACTAGATCAACATTAACCGGAGATTGCCGGAATAACGCAGCGCCCATCTCTTCTCTATCGGAATATACTCTAGTGCCATCCAAAATGGAGTCTGGCCTTGCAAAATAAATGTTTTCAAAAACACAGAATTTTGAATCCACCCTTTTCCCTGGAGTCGAATGAATTCCTTTATCATCCAACCGAATTATTTCTCCGGGGTTTACGTCTCTCTCAAGCAAAGCTCCTACATTATCAAGAGCACAAGTTTCAGATG
>JAPYRO010000076.1 GCA_029941095.1 Dehalococcoidia bacterium | reverse complement strand
CATATCGGGATATAGGACAACCTCTCTAGTTGCAACCAGTAATTCCGATTCGAGTTTTATTATCTCTGCCCCGTAAAACCCCAGGAACATAGTACCTATCGGACCAGCAAAAAACCTGGAGAGATCAGCCACTCGAATACCACTTAACATTGGGCTATCTTTCCGTTCTAATGTTTCTTGGGTGCTTGTATTTTCCTTTGTAGTTGATCGGTTTGTTAATTCATCTATGATTTCATCCTGATGTTGACCTAAAGTGGGAGAAGAGCGCCAAACTTTCATAGGGGTCTTTTCCATTTTAAACGAGAATCCTGGGGCTTCATATTCACCTATAACGGGGTGATCTATTTTCTGTACCCATTTCCTCTGCGTTAAATGCTCACTTTGCATGAATTCGCCTGGTGTGTTCACCGGGGCGCAAGGAAGGCCTCTTTTCTGACATTGATCTACAAAATCTTCGGATGTGAACTTGCCGACGAAATCTTGCATAGCAATATTTATTACATCGGCATTTTCTTCACGGTAGTCTGGGTTATCCCACTCGACCCCTGACAGTAAGGGATCTTCCATCCATTCTTTTGTGATTATATGCCAATGAGGAAGGATGAAAATTGACATATATATGTATTTACCATCTTTGCAGCGAAAAATATTAGAGGCGCCCGCTTGCCCTTTTATCCCATGGCGCGTAGACACTTCATTTCTTCCGGAATACCGTGCAATCGCGCTCATAGCCATATAGGAAATACTCTCGGTTAAAGCTTGGTCAATTTTTTGGCCGTGTCCTGAGCGCCTTGCATGCCGTATCCCTGCAAGTGTCAAATATGATGAGTGGACTCCAGCCACCTGGTAGATCATATGATTTGGTGTTACGACAGGAGGCATTAAATCATCGCCGTGAACCGACATAAACCCAGATAGAGCCTCTACAATTGCGTGAGATCCTTTATAGGCTGAATAAGGTCCAGTCCCTCCAAACGGTGTTATGGATGTCGTTACTAATCTCTCGTTTTTCTCTAAAAGGATTTTTTGGCTTAACCCCAGTTTTTCTAGGTGCTCTGGAGGAGTGGATTCAATCAGGGCATCTGCGGTTTCAACAAGCTGCAAAAACGTTTCTCTGTCTTTAGGAGAACCAACTATGTCAAGGACAATAGATCTCTTATTTAGATTAGCATTTATAAAGGTCAGGCTTCGCTCTGAGTCTTGTATGTTACCCGCGAAGGGTGGAAGCAATCTGTTCGGATCTCCGTTAGGTGGCTCAATCTTGATGATATCCGCACCTAAGTCTCCAAGCCACCGTGTCGCGTAAGAGGCTGGCATATTGCCATATTCTAAAATACGTAAATGACTTAATGATCCCGTATCAGGTTTAGTGGCATTTTCTGACACTTTTCACCTCCGTTCATTAGACCAGGTATACATTTACAACTGCTACAGCAGAATCCACCCGTTAGTAATAATTGTTACTTTCCTAATTAATCGCGCCTGAGTTCATAGCATCCTTTATATCTTTATCTGTCATCCCTAATATCTCTCCGAAAACGTACTTATTATGATCACCTATCCAAGGAGGTAAGCCGTCCGCATGAGCTTCCGATAGAGTTGGTATAGCTGGAAGCCCTTGATGTGATAAATCTCCCCACGGAGGTTCATGTATGTCTACAATGTGGCCTCTGGCTCTTAAATGTATATTGCTATATAGATCTTCACCATTCAAAACTGCGCCAGCCGGGACCCCCCTATTTTGTAATATACGCATAGCTTGATAGGGAGTGTATTCTGAGGTCCATTCACTTATTTGTTTATCCAACTCTGTTCTATTTTCTTTACGCATCTCATGGGTTGAATACTTTTCATCATTAATCCATGTAGGATTTCCAAGGGCATTTACTAAACCTTCCCACTCTGATTCTTCAGATATAGCTACAACTATCCAATCATCATGCCCTTTACAAGGATACGCTGCATAGGGGGCATAGTGTTCTCCTAATATTTCTGCATAACCTAACGCATCCCATTCATTTTGGTTGATTGTTGCGTCTAAAATAGAGGGCCCCATTATCGCTCCTTGAGATTCAACTTGGGCAAGTTCAATAAATTGGCCGATTCCTGTACGGTCACGATATTCAATGGCAGCGATAGATGACAGAGCAACAAGAGAAGCACCTAGATAATCTGGAACTACTAGTTTTCCGTGCGCATCCATTGATGACTCTTCAAAGGCCCACATATGGGTTAAGCCAGTATATGCTACAAGCTGGTTACCCCAGGTTACCCAATTCGAGAGAGGTCCGTCCAACCCCATTCCTGGAGCTGTAATTTGTATTATTCCAGGATTAATATCTTGTACGCGATCCCAACTAAATCCTAAGCGGTCTATAACGCGTGGGGAGAAATTGTCGATAAGAACATCGCTTTTTCGTAAAAGGTCATCCAGTAATGATTTTCCATGAGCATTTCGTAAATCAAAGGTTGCACTTAACTTATTTCGGTTCATATCCGGATATAAAACTTGCTCTCGGTTCGCTACTAATAGTTCACTCTCGAGCTTTATTACCTCGGCCCCATAAAAACCCAAAAACATGGTTCCAATAGGACCTGCGAAGAATCTTGTCAGATCAGCAACACGGATGCCGCTAAGCATGGGAGCTTCAGGAGAGGTAACTATATTAATGTCATCAGGTTCTTTCTTGAGGTTATCCAGTTCGTCTAGTATTTCTTTTTGGTGTTCCCCTAGTGTTGGAGAATGTCTCCAGGCTTTCATAGGTGTTTTTTCCATTTTGAACAGGAATCCTGGTGCTTTATATTCACCAATAACGGGATGATTAAGGGTTTGTATCCAATCTCTTGATTTAAGTTGATCGCTATTCATGAATTCTCCAGGAGTGTTCACTGGGGAACACGGTAACCCACGATCTTGGCATTGAGACACGAAATCCTCTGCATCGAACTGCTCGATGAACGCCTGTAAAAGGACATTGATTACGTCTCCATTATCACCTCTATACTGTGGATTATCCCATTCTTCTCCCGATAGTACAGGATCCTCCATCCATTCCCTTGTTATTTTGTGCCAATGGGGCAGTATGTATATCGATATATAAATATATTTTCCGTCTTTGCATTTAAAAATATTAGATGCTCCACCCTGTGGTTTTGCACCATTTCTCTCTACAATCTCGCTTCTATCTGTATATCTTGCAACAGCACTAGAGCCCATATAAGTAATACTCTCTTGCAGTGATTGATCTATTTGTTGCCCCTTACCAGATCTTTTACTATGCCGGATTCCAGCGAGAGTTAGATATGCGCCATGAACACTGGCTACTTGGTAGGTAATATGATTTGGGGTGACTACAGGAGGCATCAGGTCGTCCCCGTGAGCACTCATGAAACCGGCAAGAGCCTCAACAACGGCGTGAGGGCCTCTATACTCTGAATAAGGTCCGGTTTGCCCAAAGGGAGTTATAGACGTGGTTACCAGACGTTCATTAGTGGCAAGCAAAACCTCTTGAGAAAGCGCCAAATCATCAAAGGTTCCAGGTCGGGTCGATTCAACTAAAGCGTCAGCGCTGCTTATTAATTTAAGGAACGTTTCCTTATCTTTTTCTGAACTTTCTAGATCTAGGATTATAGATCGTTTATTTAGGTTTGCATTTATAAAAGTTAGGCTTTTTTCTGGATCTGGTGTATTTCCCGCAAAAGGCCCAAGCATCCTGGAATTGTCCCCGCCTGGTTTTTCGATCTTAATTATATCGGCGCCCAAATCCCCAAGCCATCTCGTTGCATATGAGGCGGGGATATCTCCATATTCTATTACTCTTAAGTGACTTAGAGATCCTTGGCTTGACTCAATAACTGGTTGATCCATTTTTTGCCCCCTTAAGCTACTGTTGGGTGTTGTTTAAACTTCCACTGAAGTAGTTATAACTACAGGCCGCATCCTTATTTGTTTGTAAAGAAAATTCGACACATGTTCAGATATTTTTCTTTCCAATTGCTTTAGATCGCTCTTGTCTCCCATGGAATCCAATACGTCTTCAACTATCTCACAAGCAGTTTCGACTAGGCTAACCGATTCTGCAGTATCTATAAAGCCTTTTGTAGTTATCTCCGGGTTTCCTATCAAATCACCTGTTTCAATATCAAGTGCTATGGAAATAGAGAATACGCCTTGTTTGGAAAGATTAGCTCGATCTTTCAGAATCTTGTTACTGATCTTTCCGGATTGTTTTCCATCAATATAGTTATCACGTAAAGGGATTTTATCAATAAGTTCAGCTTTAAGTTTTGCATTAATATTTAATACGTCGCCATTTTCCATAACGAAAGTATCTTTCTCTGACATTCCTACTGACTGGGCTAAACGCGAATGATGTACGAGGTGTCGATGATCCCCATGAATTGGAATAAAAAACTTAGGTTTAGCTAGTCGGAGGAATAATTTTAACTCTTCTTGACTGGCGTGACCTCTAACATGTACTTGTTCTATTCGGCTATATAAAACATTCGCGCCTAACTTAAATAAATTATCTATCGTTCGCGCTACTGCGGTTTCATTACCAGGTATGGGGTTCGCGGAAAGTATTATGGTGTCGCCGGGTTGGATCGTCACGTTAGGATGTTGATTTATTGACATCCTTGCCAAAGCAGAAGTTGGTTCCCCCTGTGCCCCGGTTGTCATTATTATTGTTGATTCTGGTGGGTGAGATTTCAATTGGTTATCAGATAAAACGGTCCCCGGAGGTAGGTTTATAAATCCCATTTCAGTGGCTAATTTTACGTTATCTACCATGCTGCGACCAACTATCCCCATCTTTCTATCATGGTTTACAGCAGCGTTACCAATCTGTTGAATTCTGGAAATTAAGGAAGCAAAACTAGCTACTATTACTCGAGACGGGGCTTCGCCAATAAGCCTATCTAGGCTTCTCCCTACTATTTCTTCTGATGGAGTGTAGCCTGGTGTATCGGCATATGTTGAATCAGATAGCAACAGTAAAACGCCAGAATTTCCAACCTCAGAGATTCTATGAAAGTCGGTTGGCTTTCCATGCACTGGAGTGTGATCAAGTTTGAAATCGCCAGTGTGGACGATTGTCCCCAAAGGAGTTTTGATTATAACTCCAGCCGCGTCTGGAATACTGTGATTGACGTTAAAAAGGGTTATGTTAAATGGCCCTAAATCAAAAGGATCCCCAGGCTCTACAGTGTTGATAAGATCCTTTTTTACTGATTTCGTGTTTTTTAGTTTCACTGAAGCAAGACCCATTGATAAGGCGGTGCCATATATAGGTGCCTGTAGCTCTGGAAGTATATAAGGCAGTGCTCCGATGTGATCTTCATGACCGTGAGTGATAATTATTCCCTCTATAGAGTCTTTCCTTTTTTGAAGATATTCATAATCTGGTATAACAACGTCTACTCCATGCATGGTTTCGTCTGGGAACATAACTCCACAGTCAATAATCAATATAGAGTTGTTTGATTCAATGGCAAGCATATTCTTGCCTATTTTTCCAAGACCCCCGAAGGGTATAATTTTTAGATTTTCCATTTGTGTTAGTGCCTTTATTAAAATAAATTTATTTGTTGGTTTTTCTTTGCTGTGATGTGGTGCGACTTGGGCTCTTCAGTTGGTTCTCGCTTGTTACCCAATAGGGTTTTTAGGGTTTTGAAATCTTCTACCAGAAGTTGTTTGTATCTTATTTGTCTTAGCCCTGCAGCAGGATGATAAATTGGGAATATCGTGAAACCCAACTTGCTGAACGTTTGTCCATGGCTTTTTCCTATTGTTGTTCCTGGTAATATTCTGTTTAGAGCGTGTCTGCCGAGAGGTATGATTATTTTAGGCTCAATTATAGCGATTTGTGCGTCTAGCCAATGGTCTTGGCAAATATCTAATTCGGATGGAAGCGGATCCCTATTATTTGGGGGCCTACATTTTACGGTATTGGTAATATATACAGAATCTCTATCTAATTCTATTGAAGAGAGAAGATTATCTAATAGCTTCCCCGATTGACCGACGAAAGGCTCGCCCTTAATATCTTCGTTTGCCCCTGGTGCTTCACCTATAAACATTATTTCAGCATCAACAGGGCCTGTACCTGGGACTACATTCGTGCGATCTGACGAAAGCGGACACGCTTGACAAGAGAGCATTTCGCTCACCATCAATTCTAAACGAGGTTGACTCGATTCCTTGCTCATATGATGTAACCTAATATCTAAAAAAAAGCAGTGGACCTTACACCTTGGAT
>JAPYRO010000075.1 GCA_029941095.1 Dehalococcoidia bacterium | reverse complement strand
GTGCTGAATACTTCTGTACCATTTAACAACAGATCTGGCTTAGGTAATGAGCTCGGGTCCCATTGAGATCTAGTGTTGTTTCGTGATTTCTTTTTACCATTTGAGTCCGAACCCATTCCAGGAAAGATTGGTCCCGTCAATTCGGTTTCAGGAACTCCATGAAGTTGATACCATTTTTTCATGGGTTCATGTGGGTCCAGGTTGTTTTTATCAGAGTTATTTTCGCGATTTCTCCATGGTGCTTGATTCCAGTCGATTTCGTGCATAGCAACCAAACCCGATGTCATTTCTTTTACTGCCGAAGCCAATCCATAATGATCAGGATGGTTATGGGTGATTAAAATAGATTTAATAGAGTCTGGCTGAATTCCGATTTTGTTAAATTGATCTTTAAAACTTTGAACGCCTTGATCAGAATACATTCCTGTATCGATCAGAATGTTTCCTTCCGGGCCAGTAAGTAAATAGGCCAAAGTATGCTTGAGGCGGCTATTCGGAATAGGAATTTTTAATTGGAATATACCCGGGTATACCTCTTTGGTGATTTCATCTTTCAATATTAATCTCCTTGCGATCTAGCTTATATCTTAATATGGTTTTACTGCAATTTAAGATCTTTTTTCCTCAATGGTTCTATTATTTTTAAGAAATTAACAGAGAAAACCCGTCGTTTTTTCGTGTTTTCAAAGGTTTTGCCCCATATTATCACTAAATCGAGTGAACTAAACAATAAAAGTTGCCACAACTTATCGATTGAGTGCTATAATTTCGTCGTTTGAGCGATCGGTTTGATTTGCAATCAGTATCCCGACTTGAGGAGGTCTTTAGGGTGGTAGCTAAAAGAGACTTTGTAGTACGGTTCGCTGGAGAAGGCGGACAAGGAATGGTTACTGCTTCGGAGGCCTTAGCCGCAGCGGCAGCCCAAGTAGGATATCACGTTATGACATTTGTAACGTTCCCTTCCCAGATAATGGGTGGGCCGACCTGGAGCCAATGTAGAATATCTGTAACTCCAGCCTTGAGTAATGGAGATGAACTAGATGTTTTAGTTGCTTTCAATAAAGAAGCTTATAACGTTCACAAAGATGAACTCCGGGAAGGCGGAATATTAATATATGATTCGGAAGTATTTTCTATAGAGGACGTTGGTGGTGACTCCACAAACATAGTTGCCTTGCCGTACCAAGAATTAGGAAAATCCACGGGCAACCCCCGAGCTGCTAACATGGTTATTTTAGGTGCTATAGCTGAGTTCGTTAACTGGCCGGATAAATACCTATCGGATTTTAATGTAAAACGATTTACTCGAGGTAGGCCCAATGATGAAGAAGTTGTCTCAGCAAACGAAATGGGTCTTCAATTAGGAAAAAAAGCTTCTACAGATAGTGGTTTTTCTCTGGGAGAACTAGCTGTTCCAAATCCACCAGATTACGAACAAATTTTAATTAAGGGTAATGATTCATTATCAACCGGAGCAATCGCCGGTGAAGTTGAACTATTTGTTGGTTACCCGATATCCCCTGCAACAACTATTCTCACGTTCATGGAAGAGCACCTAAGAGGTGAAGGCAAATTTGTTTACCAATCCAGTTCAGAAATTGAATCAATAACTGCGATCAGTGGTGGTGGATTTGCAGGCAAAAGATCGATGACATCCACTGCCGGACCTGGGTTTTCCCTAATGAGTGAGGGACTAGGAATGGCATGGATGATGGAGATACCGATAGTTGTGGTTGACGCACAAAGAGGGGGGCCAGCAACAGGATTACCCACAAAAACTGAACAATCAGATTTATATATGGCCATGCACCCAGCCCATGGTGATGCACAACTTCCTGTTATCGCACCTGGCACTGTAGAGGAATGTTTCTACGCAGCGATGCATGCGCTTAATTGGGCAGAGCGATATCAAGGCCCAGTAATAGTTTTATCCGACCATATGCTTACCGAGCGAACTCAAAATATTCGCAAGCCAGATCCGAATTTGATCCCTATAGAGCGAAGAGAGGTTTACTCTGGGTCTAACGGATATCAAAGATATGATGGAAGTTCAGTTACACCAATGCCTATTCCAGGTGGACCCGGAGCTTACGTTGCGAACGCAAGTGAACATGACGGTATCGGAGATACGACACACCTACCCCAACGACACGTCGATGGTACAGAACGGCGCTTCAATAAACTGAAAACATTGGAAGATTCCCTTTACGAATCCAGAAATACTCAACACAGTGTAGCTGTGATGCCATGGGGAGGCCAAAAAGGTCCAACTCACGAAGCATACGAATTTTTAATGGAGAAGGGTGTCGACGTGGCATGGTATTACACCATGTTTTTGTCACCTCTAAATCCAAAATTAATCAAAGAGCTACAGGACAAAGACCTTGTAATAGTTCCAGAATTGAATTATTTGGGCCAATTCGCGTCCATATTACGTCAACATAGAATAAATGCTGTAGCAATAACCCAGTACACCGGGTTACCGTTCAAAGTACATCGTCTAATTAACGAAATAACAAATATGGTTGAGCAACACGCAAATGAATCAACGAAAGCAGGAGTGTGAATCGAAATGACCAAAAGAAATCCAGAATACGATTTTAAGTGGTGCCCCGGTTGCGGCGATTTCGGTGTGAAAAGAGCAATAGAGTTAACTATAAAAGCACGAACCAATGAGTTGTCTATCCCTACTGAAAATAACGTAATGGTTGCAGGAATTGGGTGTTCAGGCAATCTAGTACATTTAACTGATGGCCCTCAACCATTCGGATTCCACGGAATACATGGACGAACTCTTCCTGTCGCTTTTGGAGTTAAAAGTGCCAACCCTGACCTACAGGTTATGGTTGTAGCTGGGGATGGAGACTTTCTTAGCATCGGTGCCGAACACATTGGCCCCCAAGCTAAAAGGAACCTTGATATAACCTGCGTTATTATGGATAACGGGGTATACGGTCTAACCAAGGGCCAAAGTTCTCCCACTACCCAACTTGGAGTGGTGACAAGCACAACTCCTGGTGGAAAAATCGAAAGTGAAGTAAAACCTTTCCCTTTATATCTTTCACTTGGCGTTTCTTTTATCGCCTCAGCATTTTCGAGTCAACCAAAAGAAATGGCTGCTATGATCCGCGAAGCCATGGATTATCCTGGTTTCTCCATTGTCCATATACAATCTCCCTGCACAACTTATGACGACACGTACGATGTCCTTAGGGGTAACGCAAAAAAGGGAATAGACCCATTAACATATGATATTCCAGATACTCATGATTCCTCCAGCGTTGAAGCAGCTTACGATCTAGTAAATGGAACAGGCATACCATTGGGCGTCTTATACGCTGCCAAGGATCCTAGCCCTTTAAACGAACGATTCGATAACTTAGGCAGAAAAAATGATTCGAGAGATGTTCACGACCTTATTCAAAGTTTTGCCATCTCATAAATTGGGGATTTTAAGGTGTCTCCCAACAAAATTAACCTAGAACAGCATTTAAAAATGCGCATACAAGATTTAGGCCGGATTACATTCGCTGAGTTTATGGAGACATGCCTATATGATCCAGATCTTGGGTACTATAATTCAGATGCCGATCGAATAGGTACCTCTGGAGACTATTACACTGCACCCTCTACACACCCAGGATTTGGTGCAACTATTGCCCTTCAATTAAAAACTATGTGGGAAATTTTGGGGTGCCCTAAAACATTTACCATAGTTGAAGGAGGTGGGAACAAGGGCCGGCTTGCTATCGATATACTAACCTACCTATCACTCCTAGACGATGAATTCATTTCCTCAGTTGAATACTGGGTACTAGAAACCAATAGGCGAGCATTAATTGATGTCAAATCTTTCGTTTCAAACACTGCTAACACTGACTTATCTTGGGAAATTAATACCGACATACCTCCCATTGAAAATGGTGTATTTATATCAAATGAGCTCTTTGATGCATACCCTAGGCACCGGTTACAAAATTTCCCAAATGAGTTACAAGAGATTTATGTTTCCCTCAACAACACAGATTTTGTAGAAATTATAGATGAACCTTCCTCTCTAGAACTAATTCAGCATTTCGAAGATTTACAGATCACCCTGCCAAGTGGAGCAAAAGTAGAGGTGGATCTTCAAGGGCCTAAGTTCATGGAAAAAATCGGAGAATCACTACAAACGGGGTTTGTAATTACTATCGATTATGGGTACCCAGCAGAAACGCTCTATAGCAGAAAATACATGAACGGCACCCTATTTTGCTATTACGAACACACTAGCTCAACAAACCCTTATATTAGAATTGGCAAACAGGATATTACCGCTCATGTTGATTTTTCCACTTTAGCAACTTCGGGAGAACGTCAAGGGCTGAGAATGGAAACTCTAATGACCCAACAAAGATACTTAAAAAAATTAGGAATCCAAGCATTTATAGATGCTCTACGAGGAGCCGACTTAACCGAGAAACAGATACTGGAGAATCGGATGGGATTACTTGAGCTTACAAAACCCAGTGGATTCGGCAGTTTTGGTGTGTTAATCCAAAGTAAGGGATTAGAACAGCCAATAGGGATAGATGAAATAGTCATAAGCGATGCACGTGGTGGTCTTAAAGGTTTACCTGGGGTAACATTATCTGAAGATCACGTCCCTATTTTCCAAGGGAAGTACCCTCAATATGAAAACCTCGATCTGTGGCCCATTAAGTAGACGTAAAAGGAGAACTATGAAAGTAAATGACCGTCTCAATAATATGCATTTAGATTTACCCAACCCACCTAATCCAGTAGGGTTGTACACACCGTCGATAATCATAGATAACCTTCTCCATATTTCAGGCCAACTTCCAGTGATTAATGGGGAGATTCGCTACGAAGGAAAAGTCGGGACAAGTATTTCCCTATCTGATGTAAGTACAGCGATAGAAATATGTGTCTTAAACTCAGTCGCGATAGCAAAACAAGCTCTCGACGGAGATTTGGATAGAATCACAGGGATACCGAGGTTACGAGTTTATCTGAACTCAGTTGATACTTTTTCGGAACATGCCACAATAGCAAATAGCGCATCCCAACTTTTACTAGATATTTTCGGTGAACTGGGAAACCACTCTAGATCCGCCATTGGTGTCGCATCACTGCCGCTTAATTCTCCAGTCGAAATAGAACTCCTTTTCGCCGTAAAATAATAAAAGCATCCTCCAACATATTTACAAATATTACCGCAGTATTATTGATCGAAGACGGGCTAGTCTTTTTGACTCAGAGCTTAGATATACACTTAGAATAATTAATCCTATCGCAGTTATAGGTATTATCAATACCCCATGAAGTACAATAGCGTACGCAACTGCTTCAAAAGAAGAAACTCCAAACATAATGAAACAATATTTGGTAGCTAACTCAAATGGCCCAACACCTCCCGGTGTAGACGGAACGGTAACCAAAATATTAGCTACGGTAAGAGAAAAAAGGATAGCCAGCAACGGTACAGCAATTGATAGTGCCTTGGTTAATAATAGCGACACCAAAAATTCAAGAGACCAACAAAAAATAGACAAAGTTAATCCGGGGATTATTGTTTTGTGCGATCGAAGCGCTATAAATCCCATATTTGAATTTTTTATAACGCGAATCGGATAGTTTAATCTTTTTCCGCCAACCGATAGTAAGATTTTTTCAATAGAAACTACAACACGTGAAGTAAATTTTTCATTCACCATAAATCCTAATAATAACCCAATCACTCCGATACACACAAAAGTAATCATTGTTAAATTTAATTCAGAAATAATGTCTGGTTTCGGCATGAAATACAAACAAAATAGTGCCCCGAATCCTAGGACAATGAAATCTAAAGCTCGTTCGAAAATAACGCTGGGTACTGAGAAATACCATGGTTTTTCATTAGTAGGGTATATTAGGTAAAATTTAAGTATTTCACCCGCTCTGAATGGTATTAAATTACTTACTGTATATGCCATCGTGAGCACTGAGAAAACTCTTGGAAGAGGGACTGGATATGAGTGATCTAAAAATAGTTTCCACCTTATTGCTCGAACTAAGAAAGTAAAGATACAAATAATTACAGCAACTAAGATGTAGATATGATTTGCATTCTCGATTAAATACCAAACTTCGAGTAATTCAATCTCTTTCAAGAACCAAACCAGTAGTGCTGTCGCTATTGAAACGGATACACTGAATTTCAGTATCAACCTAACAATCTTCTGATTCGATAAGATTTCCATATTTCACTTAAACCAAATGCTTGGTATATAAC
>JAPYRO010000074.1 GCA_029941095.1 Dehalococcoidia bacterium | reverse complement strand
CCGTATCGGCAATAGGGGTGAATATACCGGAAAAATCAATAACCACTGGACTAAGCAAAGCAGGGCTATCGGGTCCCGCAATAAAACCAATAGCTCTAAAAATGGTTTGGGATGTAAATCAAAATATCAAGATACCAATAATTGGTATGGGGGGGATAACGAATACTAGTGATGCTCTTGAATTTATATTAGCGGGAGCATCTGCAATATCTGTTGGAACTGCTAATTTTACGAAGCCCAATACCATGGTAGAGATAATTCAGGGTTTA
This sequence comes from Dehalococcoidia bacterium, assembly GCA_029941095.1. GTDB lineage: Bacteria > Chloroflexota > Dehalococcoidia > UBA6926 > UBA6926 > UBA6926. The sequence goes on along the minus strand of JAPYRO010000074.1, from coordinate 6,029 downwards.
GAATCCTATGCAACAGAAAACAATTTGGAAAATATCCGGGATATTAGAGGTCAACTAGACAAATAAAGGCACAAGAACGACCGATTCTGGGCTACTTTAGAATCCCAGATATAAAAAACCATACTCGCAGAGAGAGCCTCTGATAACACGATGCCACCAGATCAGTACCAACGGGCTACCTGACTTATATCGGTAGCTCGTCAATAACTAAATAAGTCCTGCGAGTTCACCTAGAACCACTAGGCCGGAAAGCCCAACTAATCCATATATAACTTTGGATATCGTGTTAGTTTCTCCGAATTTAGATCCAGTAACTGCTGCAACTAGATCCAGCCCAAATAATCCAGCGAGGCCCCAATTTATTGCCCCTACTATTGCCAGTATCGTCGCAACCAATATTACCATGTCCATGCTACTCCTCCTTCTTAGCTTAGCTAAGTCTTGAGTTATTAAAGACGAGGTATATATATATCACTACATAACTATTGTCAAGGGTTTTAATTACTAGATATAGGTTGGCTAGTTGGAATTAAACACTACCATTATTAGTTATTTAGAGCCCAAAAATAGCCCTTTGAACAGGCGGTTATATTTTTGATAGCCAAATCCGATAGATAGCATCGTTATACCTAAGACTACAAATGCTGCCACTCTATAGCCATTTTCGAGTAAGAACACATCGAACATAAAAAGTTTCCCAATGGGTATTGCTAATAGCCCAAGGCCAGTTATTCTGACCACGCGCTCCTTAGATAAGAACCCGTATACCAATAGTAGGACAGCATAAAGAGCCCAAAGCAAGGTTAGACTCAAATGCATCGCGCTCATTGTATCCAAAGAAGATAAGTAAACTCTGCTTTCAAAAAAATTAATTAATTCTGTAGTTAACGAGAAAACAACCAAAGCGTTAAAAACAACCCATAATGCTTTCCGAGTCAAATAGTCTATATTCATGGAATGCCACCATTTCGTAAACGTGACAGCCAGAAAAAGTAAAACACCAACTATAAATTTGATCACAAAATACAAATTAAAAATTGGCACAAATTCATAGGGGATTACCGTAAAGTTAGAAGCGTCAAAGAGTACTAATTTAACGATAGTAACTCCCCCAACTGCAATAAATATATTCCAAATTATCAGTGATTTGAACCTTACTCCTAATACAAAAGCGATCGCGGCGTAAAGAGCCAGGAATATCGTTATCATTAGCTCTCCTGTGATATCTGGGGGCTGCCCAAGAAACATACGCTCGGTGGACAACGCCATCTGCCGAAAATACGTCAGTGTTCCGGTCGAAAATGACCATATAGTCAACACTGTTGCCAATATCATGAGCCACCATCGTGGAGGCCATATATTCCTCTGTTTGAACAAAGTGTCTTCCTCAAGTTCGAAGTTTCTATTTAAGTACCACGCATAAGAAGCAACATAGGAAATAATAATCAACATTATCGACGCAATAAGAAGATCATTTTGTAATGGCAAAAACCTTTGAGACGCATTAATTATGTCCAAAGCAGGAATTTGTAATAGCCTGAGACCAGCAATCAAAATCAGTACAAACCCTAGAGACCGGGCACGCCATTGTTTCAATAACAGCCCAGAGACTATCAATAAAAGTCCTTCCGCTCCCCAAGCAACAGACACCCACTCTCCACCAAACTGCACTGCTATAGATACAGTGAAAAACAGTACGGCTATACCAGCTGAAAACAGAGGAACTCGAGGGGAAACCAGCAATGCTTTATGGGATATATAGCTAATAATTAAATATAGAACCCCCATTATCCAGCCTATATATTCCAAGTAAATCCTTCCAAGATCTTGCCCGTCCAAAAAGGCAAAAGTTAACACATAGTAAGCCAACGGGTTAATAATCATAAGAGAAAGGTCGCGATATTCTGGAGTTGTCTTTGAATAGAGATGGAAGACAGTAGTCGCACCAACAAAAATGAGAAAAATAATTGTAAACCCAAATTGTAAGGTAATTATCTCTGATAGCGGCAACTCCAGTTCACCATCATAAATAGAGGCCAGGATTGAAAACAGATAAAAATAGGACCCGGCAAGGGAAAAAGAGGTTAAAATACGCCAATTTCTAGCAAAAGCTAATAAAAGAACCGAAAAGTTAATAATTGCTATATAAGGAATCAGATTTTGAAATTCTGGGAAATCTAGCAATGCTGGGTTTATAAAAGCGATAACGACGCTTAAAATAGCTGTCAAACGTGAATTATGCCTCAAAGCTAAAAAAGCCCCGATGAGAGAAACACCGCTCAATAAAACTAGTGCCCATACGTACGGTATAATGCCATAGGAGTCGAAAGCTACGTAGAGAGTAATAAGTAAAATTGCAAGGCCTCCACCTACAACTGCTCGAGACCAAATTAAATAACGGTTCCTAACGTAGTCCCCTAACAATATCAATAAAGTTCCAACCCCAATCCCAATGAGAACTCGACCGAAATCGTTAACCCAATTATTTTCAAAAGCAAGTAATAAGAAGAAAGCAATTCCGATGGCTAATGCTGCTACACCAAGAATTGCAAACCAATTCCTACCTATGATATTTTCCCAATCACCTTGTTTATATTTCCTCAAAAATCTGGAAAATATAGACCCTATATAGGAATTCGTTACCGATTGATCAGGTTTCTCTTTTGCCGGACTGATTGCTTGAATCTCTCCTGCAGTGTCGGTTGGAGTATATGAAGCAGCAGATTTATCACCAGCAGCTAATATATTCTCTTCTAGATGATCGATTCTCTTGACCAGATCTCCCAAAACTCCTCGAATATTGGCAATCTCTTCTTGAACATTATCTGAAGAGCGAATTCTAAAACCACAATATATGCAAAATACATTGGTTTGCGGGTTTTGTTTACCACAATTAGGGCATTCATTCATAATTCACCGATCTTCTGAATGAGAGTTAATGTTCCTTCTAATCTTATTGATGCTTTAACTATTGTTTGCAATCAATTATAGAACTCCAGCACCATTTAGTATCGACAAAATACCAGCAAAAAAAACAACAATCAATGCAACTCTTTTATAAATAATTTCTGACAATAGGTTATTGTATTTGTTTCCTATAGCAACGCCTAAAACCAGTGCCGGAACGAACCACAAGGCGTACAATACGATCTCTAAAGTCAATAACCCAGCAAAATAAAAACTTATATTTGCAGCAACGCTTATAGGGAAAAAGTATGCTGCTATGTTAGCTCTAAATTCTTCCCTTGGAACCTCTTGGTTTGAAAAAAACAGGATCACGGGAGGGCCTCCTATAGCTATACTGCCACTTAGAATACCACTCACAACACCAACTGCTACTGAAGCTAGTCGTTCTCTAACAATTTTTAATCTAATTCCTATTGACATCAGAATCGCGGATATTGTTACTGCAAATCCAATAAAAAGCCTTAAATGATCGGGAGTCATGTAACTAATCATCCATGTTCCTAAAGGAATCGTAAGTACACCCGTCGTAGTCAAAACATCAATTCTTCTAATATTTAAGTGTGCCTTAGCATTATTTAATACCAGCAAATTGGTAAAAGAAGTGTATATAACAACCATAGGAGCAATCATTTTAGGAGAAATAATGAAACCTAAGATAGGGACTGCTACTAAACCAAACCCAAAGCCCGTCAAACCCTGAGTTAATCCAGCAAAAAAGAATACGATCGTTCCCATCAACAGAATTTCAGTTTCAATGATCATCGGTCGATCATACCTTAAAACAACAATGTTGCGCAGCGCGGTAGAGCCACCAAAACAAAAAACTCTCTCTATTTTACTTAGATTTTTCCAGATAGAAGCAATATATTGGACTTTTACGCCTAATAGGTTTACATTGCTTTTTATAGTATAAAAGTTGATCAATTAATATCGTAGGGGGATATAATGAAATATAAGATATTAGCTACAATAGGGAGCCTTATGGTTATTGTGGCAGTATTAGGACTAGGATGTACTACCAGTTCCGATGATGGCGATTCTGCAGGTAGACTAGACACTGTACAAGACAGAGGAAACCTGATCGCGGCCGGTAGAACGGATCTTCCAGGATTTGGATTCTTGCGAGATGACGGTTCAAATGCAGGGTTTGATATAGATCTTGCTAGAGCCGTAGCAGCAGCAATTTTCGGAGATGGCAGTAGCCTTGAAGTAGTTCCAATCAGTGCTGCAGAACGTGGTCCAACTATCCAAGGCGGCGAGGTTGATGTATTGACTCGTAACGTAACATGGACATCATCTAGGGATGCACAGTGGGGTAACTTTACCAACGTGATGTTCTATGATGGACAAGGATTCATGGTCCGTGCAGATAGTGGGTTTAATCACGCAACTGACTTAAACGGGATTACCGTATGTGTCACTAGTGGTACAACGACCGAATCCAATTTAGCCGATTACTTTAGGCAAAACGGATTCTCACTTGACACAGTTGTTTTCGAAGATTCAGCTTCCGTTTATGGAGCTTATGAAGAAGGCCGCTGCGACGCAGCTACTTCTGATAAATCTCAGTTAGCAGCAATACGCTCTGGTTTACAAAACCCGAATGATCATAAGATTCTCCCTGAGACAATATCAAAGGAGCCTCTAACACCAGCGGTTCCTCACGGAGATGATTCATGGTTCGATCTCGTAAAATTGGTAATGTACGTACTAGTGAACGCTGAAGAGCTTGGAGTAACCCAGGCCAATGTAGAAGCGCAGAAATCTAGTGACAGCATTCCAGTTAGAAAATTACTCGGAGTTGAAGGATCCTTCGGACAAAGTGACGTAGGGCTAAGCGATGATTTCGCTGTCGACGTTATAAAAGCGGTTGGTAATTATGGCGAAATATATGATCGATATATGGGACCAAATGGCGAATCCTTCACGCTTCCAAGAGGACCTAACGAGCTCTGGAATAATGGCGGCCTAATCTACGCGCCACCAACAAAATAAGAGTAAAAGCGTAGTTAAAAGATTGATAAACAAGGGGCCGATAATAGCAGCAGATGCTGCTATTATCACCCCTTTGTTTGGTCTTCACATAATACCAAAGCCAACCTAGAATAATTTAGAGAAAATGGTTCTTTATAGAAAAGGTATACCTATATGGCGAGACACGAAAATAATTTCGTGGGCTGCTCAAATACTCTCAACTGTTCTCGTTATTAGTCTTTTTGTCTTTATGGCATCCAATCTCCTAAACGCCGCTAATAATAGAGGTTTTTCATTAGGATTTGATTTTATTCATCAAGAGGCAGGATTTCCAATTTCCGAATCAGTAGTTAGTTACACAGAATCTGATTCATTTCTTCATGCTTTTTACGTAGGTATCCTAAACACCATCCGGGTCGCATTTATTGGAATAATTTTTGCGACAATACTCGGAACCTTACTTGGGATAGCAAGAGTATCTACGAATTGGGCGTTAAAAAGTTTATCTTTCATCTACGTAGAAATTTTCAGAAATATCCCGCTTTTAGTTCAGTTATTTTTCTGGTATTTCATAGTGTTTCAATCATTCCCTAAAGTTCATAACGCGATAGAATTACCTGGTAAGATTTATTTATCGAATAGAGGCATATTCTTACCTAATCCAAGTTTATCTGTACAATCAATTAGCGTCATATCGGTCTGTCTGTTACTAGTCATTCTAATCACCATTGCGATATACAAAAGTCGCTCACGAAGAGAAATATTGTTTGACCAAACTACAAGAAATTTCATTAATTTAGCAACTGTCGTAGCCATTGCGGGTTTATTGTATTTTAGCTTGAACCAAATGCAGCTAAGTGTAACGACACCTACGTTAGGTAAATTTAATTTTACCGGGGGCCTCAGAATCACACCCGAATTTGCTGCACTCCTTTTGGGTTTGACAGTGTACACAGCTAGTTTTATAGCAGAAATAGTAAGAGCTGTAATCCAATCTGTACCAAAAGGCCAATATGAATCGTCCTACGATTTAGTTCTATCAAAAACAGACACACTTAGTCTAATTATTCTTCCTCAAGCATTTAAGG
>JAPYRO010000073.1 GCA_029941095.1 Dehalococcoidia bacterium | reverse complement strand
GCTCCAAGTATCGCATCAATCAAGGAATGTACTAAGGGATCTCCATCCGAGTGGCCTTGCGGGCCTGATGGAAAATCTATTTTTATCCCTCCTAAAACAAAATCACGTCCAGAAACAAGAGGATGGCTATCAAATCCGATCCCAACTCTATTAGTCAATTACTACCTCTCTTTCTTTACAAAGATTCTAGACCCCTTGAGCGCAATATTGCTTCTGCCAAGCCAATATCACTAGGAAAAGTAACTTTAAAGTTTTCAATATCCCCTTGGAACCTAAAAACGCCTAGCCCCAGTAATTCATATAAAGAAGCGTCATCGGTTATTCCTATTTCAGCAGTTCCGTCATAAATTTTATTTAGCTGGTCTCTCCGAAAAATTTGCGGTGTTTGAATATTAAAAAGCCCTTCCCGCTCAACCGTTTGCGTAAAACTTTCATCTTCCCTAAATCGTCTTATTGTATCTACTACTGGAAGAGCTGGAACAACTGGAGAGTGTGTTTTCGCAGCTCGAATCGCTTCCAAAACTAAATCAGTTGTTACACATGGTCTAGACGCATCATGAATCATCACTAAATCTGAATTCGGGGCAGCTTTAAGGCCTAACACAGCAGATTGCATTCGCGATCCACCGCCTTCGGTCACGGTCACGAAATCATATAATTTATGCTTCTTTAATTCCGTTTGAGCCTCTTTTACAGTACCAGGCGGAACTACCAAAACGGTATGTGAAACTTCACGAGTAAGAGCAAAAGATCGAATGGAATAATAAAACATAGGTCTGCCCAGCAGATCTAAAAACGCCTTATGCCGGCCTCCCATCCTTTGGCCGGAACCAGCACCAAGCACTATGGCCACAACTTCCATATTATTTAAATTCCATCTAATTCTTAAATTAGTCACATATCATAATTTAGTAAACTCTATTGCTCATATTACTTCAGAAATATAATTATTGCTTGAACAGCCTACACCCTGAAAAATTTACTGAAGTTTTATCTTGAAAAAAAGATTCATAATTTCGTTCTACGCTGCTATACTTCCCAGATAATGTTACTGCCGCGCCGGGGTGGCGAAATGGCAGACGCGACGGACTTAAAATCCGTTCTTCGGTAACGAGGGTGTGGGTTCGAGTCCCTCCCCCGGCACATTATAAATATGTTATAAAATTTATTGTCGAATTTATTTTGAGAGAGGCACGATTATTACTAATAATCTTAGGATTCTGGCTACTTCGGATGTCCATATAGGCGCATTTACAGATAAAAGGTCCCCACACCCTAACAAATGCATGTATGCATTTAAAATTATTGTAGATAAAGCAATCAACGAAAAAGTAGACCTGGTTTTAATTGCTGGGGATTTCTTTGATCATAATCGTATCCGCCAAGATGTATCTGACTATGTTTTAGATCAATTAGCCCGATTACCAATGCCAACGGTCATTCTTCCAGGAAACCATGATCCTCTTGAACAAAATTCCGTTTATTGGAGGATGGATTTAAAGGGTAAGGCACCTAAAGTACATTTAATAACTACTCCAGGTGGTGAGACCATTGCATATCCAGATTTGGATGTAGCTGTTTGGGGTAAACCACACGTATCGTACGATGACATCGAACTATACCCAATTAAAGACCCTCCAAAAAAAGGGAAGGAAACGTGGCAAATAGCCATAGGCCACGGCCATTTTATTAGAGATCAAGGGGATATGGGTAGGTCATACCCAATCTACAAAGAAGAAATAGCTAATTGTGACCGGGATTACGTTGCTTTAGGACACTGGGACGCACACATGAATATAAGCCAAGCCGAGGTCGTTGCCTATTACGTTGGGTCCCCAACATGGGTAGGAACTAGTTCTATTGTAGAGTTCAGTATCGAAAAAGGTGGGAAAAACGTCAAAGTAGAACCCTTCCCAGTAAAGGTCGATCCTCCTATAGAAACCCCTCAAATCAATAACAGGGGCTCCTCTTTCTGACTGCAGCAATACCTAGATATGCCCCATGTATTGCAGCAATTTGATAAGTCAATTGACATGGTAAAAGCTTCATAAAATACTTTATTAACATAACATTCTCAAAGAGGTATAATTAAGTAACATATAAATACATTATTATTAAATTATTGGAGGTGCCGTACGGTACATAAACAAAAAAACCAGGTTCAAGCCACCGAACCGAAATCTAATGTAAATTCTTTAGATACATTGAGAGTGGCAATATTTATTGATGGAAGTAATTTGTATCACGCGCTGGAGCAATCGTGTGGGAGATGCTATCTTATTTTCGAATTTTTCATTAATTTTTTAAATAAATATCTATCTATTTATCTAACTTATTATTAAAATTTAATTCAAGAAGAAAAACGACGCCCCGCAGATCATCAACAGCAACAAAAATTCCTAGAAGCCTTAAGCCAAGTCCCTTATCTTGAAACAAGATTTGGTAAAGTTGCCTATCGAGAAGGGCAAATGATAGAAAAAGGTGTAGATATAATGCTAGCAACAGACATGCTACATTATGCATGGCTGGATTATTACGATATGGCAGTGTTAGTCAGTGGTGACGGAGATTTTGCTTATGCACTTCAAACGGTTAAAAATATTGGGAAATTTGTTCAAGTCGTAGCATTTGAGTCAAACCAATCAGCGGAATTATGGAAAATAGGAGATACAACAACTTTACTTAACAGTGAACTATTAACTAAAGAAAATCTATGGTTAAGGAACGACGACAATAAACCAAAAAGGAAGCGCCGAAGCACATCAATTAAACCCCGCTCTTCTATAAAACCAAAAAAGGAAGTACAACAGGGACCCCCGAAATAATTGCTATATAGCAATTATTTGATCATATAAGATTTATTAGAGGAGTTCCTACTGAATAGAGGGGTTGAACTTACAATGAGTGGAACATTAGGGGCGCTTTCAGGCTTAAGAGTTCTCGAATTGTCTGGCCCTGCAGGGCAACCTTGTGGACGATTATTTGGTGATCTCGGAGCAGACGTAATACTAGTAGAGCCCTCTTCTGGAACTTCCTCCAGATACTATGAACCATTTGTTTCTCAATCCCAAGATCCTGAAAGAAGCATCTATTTTCTTCATTTCAACACAAATAAACGTAGTATATGTATCGATATTGAAACGAAATCAGGGAGGGAAACGCTCCTTAGTATCTTACAGACGGTAGATATAGTTATCGAGAGTTTCGATCCCGGTTACCTAGATTCAATTAACCTCGGCTTTGAAGAAATGAAAAAGGTTAATCCAGAGATAATATTAGCCTCTTTGTCTCCCTTTGGACAATCCGGGCCTTACAAAGAATTCATAGGGACAGATATAACGCTAACTGCCCTATCTGGTTTGGTATTAGGAGAAGGAAGCCTAGAAGGACCACCTATTAATATGCCTCGATACCAAGGATATCAAATGGCTGCCCTTCACGCAGCATTTGGAATATTGATAGCACTAAGACAAAGAAATAGTACAGATGAAGCACAGAAAATTGATGTATCTAGATTTGAAGTTTTAGCAAATTTCTATTTGAATTTTGTCCGTTATTCCAGTCAACAAGTGAATACAAAAAGACGAGGTTCCGAAGGTGGAAATGGTCCCACTCAATATTACCAAACTAAAGATGGTTGGGTGCAATTAGCGTTAACTACCGAGCGCCAATGGATTGAGTTTGCAAAATGGACTGGTGATGAACAATTAAACGACCCAAAATATAGAATTCTCCAGGTTCGAGATGCTGACGGGTTGATGATTGTAGAAAAAGCTAAGCAGTTCATAAGCACCTTCTCGACAAAAGATTTCCTTGATCAAGGTGAGAAACGTAAGGTCACAGTATCTCCGGCACATTCTCCTTCCGATTTTGACAAGCATCCCCATACTCGAGTAAATGAATACTTTACAAAAGTTATACACCCTGTCGTCGGTGAATATCAGGCACCTGGAGCTCCTGCAACTTATTCTGAAACTCCCTGGAAAATTTCTTCTCCTGCGCCTTTGTTAGGTCAGCATAGCCAAGAGATACTTGATGAAATCAAATCCTTCAAAACCAATAAAATTACTAAAACGAATAAACAAGAATCCCAAAAATTTCCTTTACACGGAATACGTATACTAGCTTTTGAAAGAGTTTGGGCAGCACCTTTCGGCACACGATATCTAGCTGATTTTGGAGCAGAAGTAATAAAGGTCGAGTCAACTCAATTTTCTGATGGCCGTGTTTTTGACAAATCTATAAATCCCTCAGCTTGGCTAAATACTAACTCAACTTATGGCGAGATTAACCGAAACAAAAAATCTATTACATTAGATTTACACACAGAAGAAGGTCAGTCCATATTTAAAGATCTTGTAAAAATTTCTGATGTGGTAGTGGAAAATAATGCGCCAGGCGCAATGGAAAAATTCAACCTTTCATATAATGATCTGAAAAAAATTAAAAAGGATATCATAATGGTTAGTTGCCCTGGTTTTGGATCGCAGGGACCTATGAGCAAATATGTAGCAGTAGGGCAATCAATAACCGCCTTCACTGGTTTAGGATATTTATGGGCACACGAGAATGCTGGATGGTCATCACGGGGCAAGAATGCCTATCCAGATTTTATAACGGCCAGTAATCTACCATTAAGTGTTCTTGCAGCTTTATATCATAGAGATAAAACTGGGATAGGTCAGCACATAGAAATCGCTCAGTTCAAATCAGCTGCAAACACCATCGGGATAGCCACTCTCGAAAACCAATTATCTGATAAGGGTGCAGCTGCCTGGGGGAATAGCAATCCAAATGCGATACCTCAAGGTATTTATCCCTGCAAAGGCGAAGACCGTTGGGTAGCCATATCATGCCCTAACGACAAATCTTGGGCTTCTCTAGTTTCTTTAATCAACATGGAGATATGGCTAGACGATGCCGCTTTTGCTTCGAAACATACGCGAGAAGCACAAAAAGCCCTCATCGATGAAAAAATATCAGCGTGGACCATCGAGTTTACTCCTGATGAGATCATGCATAAATGTCAACTAAGTGGCGTACCAGCAGGCGTTGTTTCAAACGGAGAAGACCTGTATAGCAACCCTCAATTACGGGCTCGTGATTATGTAGTAGAAATTGATCACCCTATGCCTGGCCTTATAGAGCACCCGGGGCTTACCATAAAGATTAGTGGATTAGGAAAAGGAACATTTAATCCTGCTCCAACTCCAGGGCAACACACCGAGGAGATTTTGAGAAGTACTCTAAACCTAAATGATGAGGATATCCAAAGATTGCGTGAAACTGGTGCGCTGAGTTAATCACCACTCTAGATATTTAACTAATGATATGAGCAACATTAAGTCCCCTTCTTTCACAATTATCGAAGCATATAAATTAATGGGTTATTTCGCAGAGCAAGCTTTGGCAAAGCAATCTACGAACCCTTCAGCTTATTTCCAAGAACAGCTACGAACATATATGAGGAGCGTTCTAGCAAATATAGACTCGTCTCTGACAAAAATAGCTGAATCGTGGGTTTTAAGCCAAACTACAGAGAGTGAACTCGAAAAATTACCAGAGATGGTCAATTTGGCGGAAAATGCAAAAACAAAACAATTAGTAAATCAAGTGCTACTAGAATGCATGGATACGGTTAAACTAACCAATACCAATCCAAGAATCGTCTTAATACTAGGAGACGGTAACAATGAAACTTTGACCCAGGCAATGCAAAATGCCATAGGAGTGAGCCTTGGTAGCAAAATCAGCCTCATATTCTTTTGGCCACAGCATCACTGGAAAGCTTCCATCTCTTTTGCCGTCGCTCACGAATATTCCCATTTATGCCAAAACAGTTATGTGGAAAAGCAGTTCGTCGACGGAAAAATGATCAATGGTAAAACAGGAAGACCTGACACATTACTAGATGCGGTATTAAACGAAGGTATATCAGATGCGTTTGCTGCCTCAATCCAACCCTCTTTCACGCCAAATTGGATTCACCCTTTACCTATTCAACAAGAGACCCTCGTGTGGGAGGCGATGTCTGAATTACTTCATTCAGAGGATCCAATGATAATAAGATCTTTTCTTGCAGGATCAACACCAACATTGCCCGATTGGGCAGGTCAGTACCTAGGTTATAAAATAGCCACACAATTTATCATCAATAATCCAAGTACCCATTTTGAAGACCTCTATACGCTAGGCTCAGAATTCATTTACAATAACAGTGGCTATAAACCAGGGTTATAGCGCAACATTCCAAAAGGTATATGTTTAAAATTTAGGGGCGGTTAGCTCAGTTGGTTAGAGCGCTGCGGTGACATCGCAGAGGTC
>JAPYRO010000072.1 GCA_029941095.1 Dehalococcoidia bacterium | reverse complement strand
ATGCTCTAAAAAATAAGATCAGGGGTGATATAGAAGAACGTTCCAAACAAGATTCAGATGCGCAGTCTGAAGAGCAGATCCTGGAAATGTTAGAAGAGAAAGCGACTTTGGATTTTCCTCCGATGTTGTTAGATGCCGAAATAGATCACATGATACAAGACCAAGAGCAACAGTTGAGAAATATGGGTATGTCTTTAGAATCATATTTAGAAAGCAGTGGTCAGGATCCCGACGGTATTCGAGAGTCATTGAAACCACAGGCCGAAAAAAGGATTACACAGTCTTTGCTAGTATCGGAGCTAGCAGAGGTTGCAAAAATTAGTCCAACAGATGATGAGATTCAAGAGGAGATCGATCGATTCATAGGAGAACAACCTGAAGGAGATCAAAGAGAACAAGCGGTTGCCTTATTCACGAATCCAGCGGCAAGAGATACTATTAATCGCAGGTTAACAGCGAGGAAAACGGTTGATTTCTTGAGTGATATTGCAAACCAACCGGTTAAAAAGAAAAGAAAACCCTCGACAAAGAAGAAACCAGCCGCAAAAAAGAGGCTATCTGCGAAAAAGAAAACAGTTTAATATTTTATAAATTAAGGAGATTAAGAAATGGCATTGATCAATGACCCGCAAAACATTATACCTATGGTGATCGAATCCGGAGCACGAGGAGAGCGTTCTTTTGATATATACTCCCTTTTGCTGAAAGAACGAATTATTTTTTTAGGAACACAGATTAATGATCAGGTAGCTAACCTTATAGTTGCACAATTATTGTATCTAGATAGAGAAGATCCCGATAAAGACATATCTTTATATATTAATAGTCCTGGAGGAGTCATAACGTCAGGTCTAGCAATATACGATACGATGCAATTGATAAGAGCCGATGTTTCCACTATTTGTGTTGGGATGGCGGCTAGTATGGGAACGATACTTCTTTGCGCAGGTGCCGAAGGAAAACGATATGCTCTCCCGAGTTCTACGATCCATATGCATCAACCTTTGGGAGGAGCGCAAGGCCAAGCTTCAGATATAGAGATTGCCGCAAGAGAGATATTGCGAATTCAAGAGATAATTCGAGGCCTGCTGTCTACCCACACAGGGCAGCCAATTGACAAGATAGCCAGAGATACGGATAGAGATTATTATTTAACATCTGAACAAGCGATGGACTATGGGTTAATTGACCAGGTGTTAAGTAAGGAAGATTCTTCAACCGACAACGCTTCGGAGTAGATTCATTTGCGTATGAGGAAGGCAAGGAGACCAGTATGAGTGAGACATCCGGTGGTGGTGGCAAAGAATCATCTTACTCTTGTTCCTTCTGTTCAAAATCTCAAACTGAAGTTAAGCGCCTTATAGCCGGTTCGGAGGAAGTTTATATATGTGATGAGTGTGTGGCTGTATGTACTCAAATAATTTCTGGTGCGAATTTAACTGGGTTAACGACTGATGACTTTGACGGGATTTCAATAGAAGATTTTCCTAAACCTAAATCCATTTATGATCGATTACAAGAGTATGTGATAGGTCAAGAACACGCTAAACGTGTTTTGAGCGTTGGAGTATATAATCATTATAAGAAAATGCAATCCCAGCATATTAATAACGCTGATTCTATTGAATTAGGGAAAACCAATATTTTATTAGTAGGCCCCACAGGATCTGGGAAAACTTTACTGGCTGAGACGCTATCTAGAATTCTTGAAGTACCATTCGCGATAGTTGATGCTACATCTTTAACAGAAGCAGGCTATGTTGGCGAGGACGTGGAAAACATATTATTGAAATTAATTCAGGCCGCTGGTAACGATATTAAAAAGGCGCAAAAAGGGATTATTTATGTCGATGAAATAGACAAGACTGCAAGGAGAACTTCAAATCCTTCTATTACTAGAGATGTGTCCGGAGAAGGAGTACAGCAAGCGTTATTAAAGATTATCGAAGGAGCCGTTGTAAACGTACCCCCTCAAGGAGGACGAAAGCATCCGCAACAAGAGTTTATCCAAATAGATACATCGGGCATTTTATTTATATGTGGCGGAGCTTTTGAAGCTATTGACGAAATCATTGAAAAACGAGTTTCCAAGAATCGTCACGTAGTTGGATTCAATCTGTCTAATGGGAACGATGATGATGATACTGACTCTAATACTATGTCAAATCTTAGCCATGACGACCTACTTGAGTATGGTATGATCCCAGAGTTTGTGGGAAGAATGCCGCTAGCTGTAGCATTGAACCCATTAAAAAAAGAGGATTTACTGAGGGTTTTGAAAGAACCTAGGAACTCTCTGGTTAAGCAGTATTTGTCTTTGTTTGAGATGGATGGAGTTAAACTTTCATTTACTGAAGGCGCACTCGATTTCGTTGTTGAACAAGCTCTAAAACAAAATACTGGAGCACGGGCACTACGCACTATCATGGAAGATATATTGCTTGATTTAATGTATGAGATTCCTAGCATCGAAAATGTTCATTCCTGCGTCATTTCTAAGGATGTTGCTGAAAAGAGAGTTTTACCAACACTGTTGGATGAAAATGGAAACAAAATCGACTGGGAAACAATTAGGAAGACTGCTTAAACGCTAGTAAATGCGTAGTTTTTTGCTCCACGTATTATATCTTGTGAGAGCGTGTATTAAGGGGGTGATTTTTTTACCTACGACTTTACCATGTTTTAGAGAGTCCAAAAACGTTTCTTTACTGTCATACATGGGTAATTCATTGTAAGTTTTCCCAATTTCGTAGCTGGTGTGTGAATCCGTCACCCCGACTTTATGAAGGTTGAATTCTTCTTTATTAGTAGTATAAAACTGTATAGATTCGTCAATATCTTTAGTCATAATTGTCCTGGCATTAAAGATTTCAATAATATCCACGTCATCAAGAATCTCAAGGAGAGCTTTTTTACTTATATGGTTGTTTCTAAACCGGTCGAAGGGGTGTGGTATCTGGACAAACCCGCCTTGATCCTTGATAGCTTTTACGGTGTCTTTTGCAGATAAATTACTTGTTATCGTTTTGTCCAAAAATAAACCTATTATCTCACCGTCGGACGATAGTATTTCTTGGCCAATTATTACTGGAAATGGAGCTTCACTTTGAATATTTTTTGCTCCTTCGATCGTATGGTGGTCGGTTACAGCTATAAGTCCTAAATTTTCTCTTAAGCAAGCTTCGATAAGGTCCTTGATTTTAAACCTTGAATCAGGTGAAAAAATGCTATGTATATGAAAATCTGCGCGGATTCGTTCTATACTATTTTCGTCTTTTTGTTGGTTAAGCACGCTCCACGTATTCCCCAGTTCGAGTATCAACCACAACTTGAGAATCTTTTTGAATGAAGCTTGGTACTGTGATTACTAGGCCTGTTTCTAGAGTTGCGGGCTTTGTTCCAGATGTCGCAGTATCACCCTTATGTGAGGGCGGGGTATCATCTACTTTTAGTACGACAGTCGTAGGCATTTGGGCACCGATAGGATCGTTTTCATAGAAATCTAGTTCTAATAACATACTATCCGTCATGAATGGGATAACATTCTCTATATTTTCTTTATTCAACGGGAACTGATCAAATGATTCAGTGTCCATGAAATAATATAAATCTTCATCGTTATATAGGTATTGTACTTCTCTTGTTTCGACATCAGCTTTAACAAATCTTTCTCCAGAAAAGACTGTTTTTTCTACGGTATGTCCGTTTTTCACGTCACGTAGTTTCATTCGGACTTGTGCTGATCTCTTAGCTTTTATGTGGTGAACGTCGAGTAATTGGAATAAGACGCCGTCTATTTCTATAGTCACTCCTTTGTGAAGATCTCCTGTGTTTAACATTGTCATTTCCAGGTTCCCCTCTAAATTTCTCTAATTTTTGAAGCTTGACTTAATGGCCAGCAATGCCCGTCTTTTAACTCAACAACATCTTCTATTCTAATACCGCCCCAGCCGCTTAAATAAATCCCGGGCTCTACTGTAAAAATCATTCCATCTTTGAGGATTTCTTCCGCTGATTTAGCTAATCTTGGATACTCATGTACCGCGAGCCCCACTCCATGACCAAGGGAATGACCGAAATTTTCTCCAAAACCAGCATCTTCTATGATTGCCCGTGCAATGCTGTCGGCTTTATCTCCTGTAATTCCAGATTGTATAGTTGCGATTGCAGTTTCTTGAGCGGTTAGTACTATGTCAAATATCTCGTGGAATCGTTTATCGGCGTTACCTATTGTAAAAGTCCTGGTTAAATCAGCATGGTAGCCGTTGAACTTAGCACCAATATCAATAACAATCGGCACTCCTTGTTCTATTTGTTTTTCGGAAGGGAAATGGTGCGCCATGGCTCCATTTGGTCCTGAGGCAACAATCAGGTCAAATGCTATTCCTTCAGCACCGAGATCTCTCATATTTTGTTCAATTTCCCAAGAAACATCTTTTTCAGTCATACTAGTATTTATAGTTCCCATTAATCTTTCAATCGAAGTGTCAGTTATTTCAATCGCTTTTTTCAGCCACTGTTTCTCATCTTCATCTTTAATATTACGCTGTTGCACTAATAAATCATTGACGGGTTTTAAGGTTATACCAAGATCATCTGCAACTGTCTTAAATCTGTTGAATGTTCCATATGTTACGTGTTCGGACTCTATACCCAAATTGCTGCCGGCAGGAAGATTATTAAGCAAATCGGGCAACCATTTATCAAAACTTCCAGTAGTCTGAAAAACCGACAGTTCAGGGCATTGGTTGGCTGCCTGTTCTGTATATCTAGAGTCCGTTGCTAAAATTGCTGCTTTTTGTAAAATGATACAAATACCAGACGATCCGGTGAATCCACTGATGTACCTTCTGTTTTCTGGTTGGGAGATGATAATCCCGTCCAATTCTTCTTTTAATATAGAATCACGAAGGTATTTAATTCTTTTACTATAGTCCACCATAAATAAACTACTCACTTACTCCAGAGTATTATTTTCGGTTAGAAAATCTAGTGCTGATAGGTATCCATTTAGGCCCAGGCCCGAAATTTGTCCAGTGGCGATGTCTGCTATTACACTTTTATTTCGAAAATCTTCTCTGGCATATATATTGGAAATATGGACTTCTATAATCGGTTTTCCGAAGTCCTCTAAAGCGTCTCTAAGACTGTATCCATAATGGGTGAGAGCACCTGGATTAATTACGATAGCATCGGCAGTGGTGGTTTGAATAAAATCAACCAAGTCTCCTTCACTGTTGGCTTGAAAAAACGAAACCGACTTTACCTTTAGATCATCAGCTCGCATTTGAAACGCTTTTTCTATATCTTCAAGTGTTATCGTGCCATAATGATCTGTATCACGGTTGCCCAGTATATTTAGATTTGGTCCATTCATTAACAATATATGCATCTTCATTCCTAATAGTATGTTAAAGACATTCTAGCATCTAGATCATTTTTTTTTTGCATCCTTAAATTACTCTTGGTTCATCCTAGGATGTGATCTCGCGTAAACCGTGGCTATTTGTGACTGAGTTACATGAGTATATATTTCTGTGGTCTCTACTGATGAATGCCCTAGGAGCTCCTGTACAGTCCGAAGATCTGCACCTCCATCTAGCAAATGTGTAGCAAAAGAATGTCTTAAAGTATGAGGATGAATTTTCCCTTCTATACCGACAGAAGAAGCCCATTTTTTGACAATAAGTTCAAACCCTCGAACAGATAATCTGGTGCCCTTGTTATTAATAAACAGAGCCGTTTCTATTTGATTTTTTATTAGGAACTGCCTTGATAATTCAATATAGGTTATCAGCGCAGATTTACAGCTCTCACCGAAAAATGATTCTCTCTCTTTGCCACCTTTTCCTATAACTCTAACGATACTTTTCCGTAGGTCGATATTTTCTAGATTAAGTTGAGCTAGTTCTGAAACCCTTAACCCTGCTCCATAACAAATTTCAAGTATCGCTGTATCTCTATGTAAACGAGACTTTTGAATCGTATGGCCGATTGCCCTATCAATATTTAGAGACTCATATTTTTTTGCTGGACCATCAATTAAAATCCCAACTTCTCTTTGGGTGAGGAATCGAGGGAGGGTACGTCCTTTCTTTGGAGAGGGTATTCGGGCAGGCATTTTTCTATTATCTACAATCTTTTTTTCAGCTAAAAAGTTCCAGAAATTGCGTATCGCAGAAAGTTTTCGAGCAATCGAAGATTTTGCGGTCCCTGAGTTACTTAATTGGAAAATAAATTTTTCGATATGTGATCTGTCAATATCGTATAAATTATGGCAGCCAATTTCCGAAACAAAATCTAAGAAGGATGAAATGTCTTCTGTGTAGTTAC